>NZ_JBSSEL010000004.1:0-249803 GCF_054061655.1 Pedobacter sp. UYEF25
CGGTGTTTGAGTAGCATTAATTTAGACACTTTATGGCATCTTATTGGAATAAAATTAATAAATTAGAACTGTAAACTGCTTTACATAGGAATTTGCTGTTACAGGTAGTGCTGTTTGCCATTTTTAAATACTAACGCTAAGTCTAAGGTGTCCGCCCAAACCTTCACGAACAATTCTCATCAAAGTCGAAAGTCGGATGTCGCTTGCGTTGTTTTCAATTCTGGAAATGTAGGTCTTTGTAGTTCCACATTTTTCGGCTAACTGTTCCTGTGTCAAACCTTGTTCTTTACGAAGTCCTTGAATCATAACACCTAATTTAAAAGCTTCAAAACCTTCTTCATAAGCTTCTCTGGTGTTTGTTCCTACGTTTCCATATTGTTCGTCCAAATGGTCGGTAAAGGAAGTCAGATTATTATTTTTCTTTTTCATCGAAATATTGTTTTTTAAGTTTTTCTGCAAGTTCAAGTTCGTTTTTTGGAGTCTTTTGAGTTTTCTTCTGAAACCCGTTCAAGAGAATTATCAATTTCCCTTTGTCGAAGAATGAAAAAACCCTAAAAATGTCAGAGCCAACTTCTACACGAATTTCAAAGATTCCTGATGAACCCGTCATATGGTCAAAATATTTCTTCGGAACTCGGTCGATAGTAGAAATGAGCTGTAAAGTCCAGTTCATTTTCTTCTTAACTTCTGGTTTCAGTGTTTCGAAGAAGTCGAGATAGTAGTTCTTGTAATAAAATATTTCCCGTATGAATTTTTCTTGCACAGAACAAAGTTAGCTAATTAGATAACAAATTACAAGTGTCGGAATACTTTAATTAAGCACTTCGGTCGTTCTTAGCATTACCTGTAACTAGTAAATATGCGCTATGCTATAGCGTATATTTTTCATTTAAGTTAACCAAATCTATCATAAGATTTTAAATATTTAAACTATCTAGGGGACTTTTTATCAAACTTATTTGCTTTGTACTTACATAGGTATAAATCTCAGTTGTTTTCGTACTGCTGTGGCCCAACAATTGTTGAATATATCTGATGTCTGTTCCGGCTTCCAATAGGTGCGTCGCAAATGAATGCCTAAGCCAATGTAGCGTTGGCTTCTGTTTCAAACCTGCCTTTTTACAAGCATTTCCAAGTACCTGCCGGAGCGAACTGACCGAATATTTATCGCCATACTGGCCCTCAAAAAGATAGCTGGTAGGCTTATAGGCTATGTAATAGGTTTTTAGCTGAGCCAAAAGCTTTGCTGATAACATGACTATGCGGTCTTTTCCTCCCTTGGCTTTGCAGATAGAAACGAGCATACGCTTACTGTCTATATCTTCGATTTTCAGGTTGATGAGTTCGCCTGCCCGTAGTCCACATCCATAAATAAGACTTAGCATCGTTTTATGCTTTACGTTTTCACAACTCCTTATAATTGACGCAATAATCGTGGCGTCTAACACTTTAGGTAACACCCTTTCTTTCTGTGGCCTGATAATCTGATTTTTATAAGAACTGAATCCCAAGATATGCCTGTAATAATAGATCACCGCATTTATCAATGCATGAGAGGTGCTTGTCCCAAAATTATTCTGCATCCCTAAACGAACAACAAGTGCGTTCACCTCCTCGGCACTAAGCAGATCTATCTCTTTTTTTAGGCTATAACAATAGCATTTAAAATTGAAGAAAGAGACATAATAATTCTGGATGGTATTCAAACTGTAATTGTTAGCTTTAAGATGTATAAGGTATGCATCCTGAACTGAAACTTCTGTAGCATAGCTTTGACTCCAGATAACAGCGTAGAGGTAAAGGCTGCTAATTTTTACATGTTGGTGAAAAGATATAAATATTATTCCTTTAACGGTCTGCAATAATGTTAACAGATGCTTTTCTTTGTAGGGGATTAAAAAGACCGAAAGTTTTCTGTTGTACTTTACAAAGTCAAGCTTTTCCAGTATCGCTTTGCACACATTAATCTGTTCGGTGGCCAATAAATAATAGTTCACATCTTCAATAATCGCCGTTTTAACTAAAATTTTTAGCTTCTTATAATCGTACTTTGGGATTTCAAAATGGGTGGCGCTGGATTTAGAATCTTGTTGCGCTTTTCTTATAAATTCTGTATGCAGTTGGCTTCTGTTGATGATAAGTTTCCCTTTTGCAGCGGCAATAATAGTTTCCAAAATATTCTCTGTTGCATCGGTATAGAGTATTTTACCATTCGCATCATAATGAAAGAAAGAAAATTTCAGGAGCCATTTGAATAAAAGGGGGTTTCTAGAAAAAGTATATCGATATACCTTTTTACCCTGAAATTCGATTTCTGATATGTTTATTGATAGCGCCATCATAGATAAAGTTTAAGCTAAAGTAAAAAGTTAAAAAATGTTAGTCGGACTTATCCGTTTATAAACGATTATATCCGTTTATAAACGGATATGTTGCTAGCTAATTGGGCATAAAAGCTTAAATAAATTGGAGACATGCTATCTCTAAGTATGCCCGACGCTGAATGGATTAAAATTGCCTTATAAAGAAACATTAATGCAGAAAAGAAATTTACACAGCTATTTGTATGCTCATAAAACGGTGCTTTTACAGACAAATGCCTTTTGCTTTATTTTCAAAAAATCTTAGTTAAATAATCGTGGGAGCAATCTATCAATGCATTTCTTGCAAGAAAGTTTATTATTCGACTTTCATTGGAGTTATTGGATTGATAGTAATAGAATATCGATGAAGGGTATTTAGGATAATATGTTTCAAGTTGGAACGGTTGGGAAATACTGTAATTTCACTTCTATCTTCGCAGGATTAATCATTGAAATTAAAAAGAATTCTTTTAGCGTTTTTTTGTAATAATGTAAAGAAACTACATAATGTCTTGAGCCTCATCTTCATTTACATCAAATCCTTTTTTAGGCAGCAATTCAAGCGCTTTCTAGTCCAGAATTCTTTTAGTAGACAATTTCAAGCATTCGGTTGCCGTTTATTTTTACACCATCTTTGGAATTATCCCATTGCAAAGTCGTTGGCAGACAGCTTATGTCCTTCGCCCATTTTGCCAGCTAGGTACACAATCCAATAAGCTTCAGCTGAAAGAACGGAAATTTACCAACCTCGTTAGCCATTTGAACTGAATAGATAATGATATCTTAATTATAACTCACCCTTAATGTGGACGGATTTGTGGGTTTATCACAGGCAGGGAAACCCTCTTCCGATACACATTTTTTCTCATGATCCACTCATTTGTTGCTAACGTTCTTGTAAAAGGTGCAAATTTCCGTCAACCTCGTTTTTGTAAAAATCCGCTCCAATTCACTCAGGTTTTCTTTAGACTCCAGTTTACGTGGTTGCGTAATCTGCCGTCATCTGGCTCAATTTTTGAATAGTCGTTCGCAAGCGCAAGTTTTTGTATGTAAATCATAAATTTCCTGCCCTAATTAAAACCGATAATTATGAAAAAATTTAGAAAAGTTATTCCTACGGTTTTAATATCAATTATGTTTAGCGCCTGTTCAAACGGCGATGTTAAGAGTGTAACCCAACATTTATCAAGTAAAGACCGTGTCGAAACAGTGAAAGACGAGAAGACTGAAATAAATCAGGAGTTATTATTATTGCCGGGGGTGGCTGCGGGCAAGGTTAAATTGGGGCAAGATGCGAAAGAAGTCTATGCGCTACTCGGCAAAGCCGATGCTGGCGACGCAGCTATGCAAAAATCCGTTTCAATCTGGTATAAAAACCACGATCCAGAATCATTTGCAATAGCTATTTATACGGTGCGCGACACAGCAGATAATCCTGCTGCGAGGATTCAGCAAGTTCGGGTGTCTTCCCCTGAGTTTAAAACTGAGGAAGGTATAGGAGCTTCTTCCTCATTAGAAAAAATAAAACAGAAATATAGTGTTACAAAGCTTACAGATGATAGTGATGGAGATGAAGTATTAGTAATTTACGATAGCATGGCAGGAATCGCATTCGAAACATATAATGGAATTTGCAAAGCGGTGATCATTCATAGGGCTAATGAAAGTTTAAAGTCAACCTCACTGCCATTACATCAGAAAAATTTATAATCAAGGTTTTGCTTATTGCAGGTGATTTAGAATATTGCAAATTGAAAGGTCTTACCTGAAAAATAGCTCAAGAACTCAGCTCACCTGGAATGGTGGCAATAGCCTTTTGGAATTGGACTTTTATTTTTTTAACCTTAATGAAATGTGCGATTAATCCTTGAATTTTGTTTCGATATGTTTGGCGAATAGGGGGCCTTCCTCATCTATATGTTTTTGAAGGAAATAATTGCCTGCCACTAACATAGAAGCAATTTTAAGTAATCTACTTGGATAAATGACACCTATTTCACATTTAAACAGGGTGCTTTTCTCAGTTTGTTCTTGGATTTTCATTTTCCATCGTACCGATACATTTACCTTTACCAGATGAAATAGATAAGCTTCTGATTTTGCTGAATAAAGGGATAAATGTTGTCTGCCTGTTTCTTGGATCTTGTAATGCTGTATGAGCAGGTTACCACCAATGCTTTCTATATTGATCATACTTTCTACCCCATCAATTTTGGTTATCCCAATTGCCTTGTGGGCTTTAGAGAAACTCTTATAATCGTTTTCCGTAAGCTCCATAAGCCATTGACGAAGATCTATTTGGGCAAGTGGTAGATTGACTATGCCTTCAAAAATAAAATTTTCCATGAAGATGATTGGATTAGAAGACCTGATATTCCCTGGTTATTAAAAAACCACATTCTTGCATGGCTATAAATTTCTCTTCGTCTGGCCTTACCAATCGAAGGTACTCTTCATCGCCGAAAACCTTTGCAATCGAAGCTTCGTCATTGAACCATAATTCGGTTATTCCGTGATAGTACATTTCTGGGAATCCGGGAATGATGGCCGATACTGGGTGGGATTGAACATATTTTACCACATTTTCTTTAACCGCATTTAGAGATGTAAATAGCTTTGCATGTTTTGTTTGATGATAGTTTACAAACTCATCCTGGGTCATACCTGGGTGTTTGCGTAAGAAGATTGAAAATTTTACCATTTTGTTTTATATGATTTATGGCTCAAAATTATCTCTTATGCATTTGCGATGCATTGACTTGAGTCAAGAAATCAGCACTTGACCAACCTTTTCCGGATCCGACTTAGTGTTTCGGGCTTCATGCCCAAATAGGACGCAATATGTAACTGGGGCACCTTGTCCATAATGTCATGGTAAAGTGCAAGCATGTGTTTGTAACGCGCTTCTGGTTGCATAAACAGCAGCATCTCGACCCTTTGATTGAGTTGTAGGTAAACTTGTTCTGCAATCAATCTGCCGAAAAGATTCCATTGATTTGATAATCGATAAACTTCTTGAACGGTCTCATAAGAAATGGTAATGACTTCCACGTTTTGTACAGCCTCCCAATAGAAACGGGAAGGTTTTTGAGTGAGGAAACTTTGGAAATCAACAAAGAAATTCCCTTGATCGGTAAACCTATAGTTGATTTCGTTTCCTTTATCATCGAGATAGTACATCCGCACAAACCCTTTGTTTAAGAAGAATATCTTATTGCAAACCTCATTTTCACGAAGCAGAAGTTCTCCTTTTTTAGACGTCTGTAAATACAAATTTTTTCTAATCAAGTCAAAATCTTCTTGTAGCAAACCTGGCAAAATATCTACACAAGCAATTTTAAAGTTGCTTAAAATTACATTATCTAGAATTGTTGATTTCATTTAGTAAAAATAAGTATTCCTTATAAGTTTAGGTGGTAGGACATTTTAAATTTTACAAGATGAAAATCGATTTTTCTCAATTTAAGCCATTATAATGTTTAATCTTTTCAGAATTGCTTATGCTTTAGAACGGAATGGGGTGGTCAGCTTCACCGAAATCTCCACTTTATTCATCGCATCTATCTACATATTTAGATGCTGATCTTGGGTGCACCCCTGCATATCCGACGTTCGTAAAACCCATATATGTATACATACGAAGCATAATTTTATGGGACGTATTTTGAAGACACGAAAAGGAGTAAATTTTTAACTTATCTGACTAGAATTTAGATTCTCAATGTACTAGGGTTATTTGACACATTATTCTTGTTTTTAATTGGGATTAATGAAACCAATTTTCCAGCGGCTATAGGTTACCCTTTTAATAATTCCTAGTCGAACATTTCATAAAAATCTCTAATTTAGGTGATTAGTAACCTGTTGGATATCAAATATGATTCCAACTTAACAACATTATTTTCTACAGCTTTTAATTAAGATTAGTCTACTGATCCCAATGAAATAATTTTTAAAACTATAAATATTGTTTACGATTTTAGTTACCCTGACATGGCGCGAATTTTTAAATTTCGGAATTGGATTTCATTGCCATGATCTTGCAAAAGGATGGGGGTAGGAGTTTCACACCGAAACCTGTGCTTTGTCTGAATTTACTTTTGGCAATTGCAGCTAATAAGATTGGGCTTTCAAGGTAATAACTGAGGATCATTCTACTTTTAAGCCAATGCTCGATATGATTTTCTTTCACAATGATAGTAGATTGATTAAATGTGCCGGCCGGATTTAATATTTTGGAATTGTTTGGAGGAAAAAAGTGAATAAAGTGAGATTGTGGAGCTAATTGGCCCATTTTGAATTACATCTTGATGCCTTTCGTCATCGACCAGTTGACATTCAAAGCCAATAGGGTTTGTACCGTTGTCACCTCGAAACATCAAAAAACCAGGGCTTTGCTGACGTTCCTGAAAAAGGTAAGAAATTTCCCCATTGCCACTGGGCTAAATATTCCATTCAAAAATAAAATCAAAGTTGGTGAACATTTCATCGGTTACCAGATCGCCGCCGCCACCGCCTGGTCTACCATTTCATTTATGATCTTCGAGACAGCCGTCCTTTATAGACCATCCGCTATATGGTTATTTGGCTTGATAGAAGCTGTGCCAGCAAGCGAACGTTTTTCCATTAAAAAGCAGTTTCCATCCTACTTCTTTTTCAGGAGCTGTCAGTGCGTTTACATCCTGGACTTGCCCAGAAAACACTTTAAAAGTTAGAGGAGTAAGCGTTAGTATTTTCCGAATAGTCCCAGGTTTTTCTGTGTTAATTTGTTAGGGCTGATGCAACGATTACGAGTTTAAGCTCAGCTTTATGATTTGGATAGGGCTTTAAGGACTAAAGTCGTACCTTTATCTAAAATAATATTTCGTCCATTTATTTCCATAGATTTCGTACCATTGACCTTTTCTGTAATAATAAGTGTCTTTGTATAGCGAAATTACTGGTAAAGAACCGTTAACAAAAAATGTGTCTTTCGCTTGAGAAACATTGGCATAGTCTTTAATCAATATGTCTTTCGATATCGTTTTATAATTACTGAGAAAAATTTTTCGGCTCTTATCAAATCGCAATGGAAAGTACTTGTCCACATTTTCTTCTAAAATCTTTAAAATGCTCCGATCGCCATGAGTATGGACAATCATCTTAAAATTGTCTTGACTATTTCCTAATAGCTTTAATTGAGACTGATAAACATAATGTTTTGAAGTATCAATTAATGCACCCACATAAGATTCTAGAAATAGAGAAATAATAATTTTTTGGTTGCTAACACATAAGACTATAGTGTTTCTATAGTCTAATCCTGTGCCTCCTCGTAAATTATATTCAATCTGCAGAAAGTTTTTGCCTAAATTTTTTACATTTCCGGTCCCCGTACAATCCGAAAAATGCAAAGTATCACCAGCATAAGATACATTTAAGACTTTGGTGAACGGTTTTTGGCTCAGGTTAATTCCCACTAACTTACCTTCAAAAGAAGTTATTTTGTAGGTTTGTGAGTAACCTAAATTAGATCCAAAAAACAAAAGGAAGAAGCTAACTAGCTTATTCATTGCAAGATAGATTAAAAAAAGGATTTGTGTAAAAAAATCAAGAATAAACGGTAGAAAGTTGTGATTGTTACTTGTAAAGATACTTTAATTTGTCGCTTAAATCTTGTTTTAATCCGAACAATAAGATTTACATTTCGGAATTTTTTTCTCAAAAAGGTGGAAGAGCAATAACTAAAACTCAGCTATCTCAGAAAGATAGGAATTATAAGAAGGTTGTTTTCAAGCTAAGAAACTGTTAAATTTATTCTGTTAACTATTTGAGAGAGCAATACAGTTTGAGGGATAATGAATATAGCCTGTATATTTGAAAATTATTGCTAAGCATGAAAGCTATTATACCGGGTTTCCTTTTTTTTCTAACCGTAATGTTCGGCCTGAATGAAGTCCAAGATTACAACAGCGGATTTGAATCTGTGGATCAGACCAGCTCACTTCCTACCGGATGGTCGTTCCAGGCCCCAAATTACAGGAATATTAAATTAGATTCGGTTACCAAACATGAAGGAAAATATAGCTTGTCGATCGAGAATTCGATTGATTTTAATACCCCGCAAGAAGTCGGGAACTATTTTAACATAGAGGAAGTTGTTACTTCGATCAAGGATGGCGATTCGATTGAATTGAGGGGGTTTATGAAAATGGACGAAGTTCGAGGTGGGTATGCTGCAATATGGTTAAGAGTTGACGGAGTCGATGAACTCGGCGAATTAGTTGACAAAAAATATGATGGCACACATGATTGGGAAGAGTATAGTGTCAAACTACCCTACACTAAGAAAATTAGGGAGATAGCTTATGGAGGGATTCTAGATGGAGTTGGCAAAGTCTGGTTCGATAATTTCCAAATTTACAAGGATGGCAAACCCCTAAATAGCCTAAAGCGAATTCCGCCAAAGAAGGCACAGGTGGATACTTCCTATCGGACTGGCTCCAGAATAAAGGACATCACGATAAATGCCAGTAACATAACCAATCTAGCTATAGTTGGACAGGTTTGGGGTTTTTTAAAGTATCACCACCCATATGTTAAAAGCGGGGACGTAAACTGGGACGCCGAGTTATTTAAAATCTTAGCTAAGACACTTAAATGCAGGGATGTTAGCGAACTAAGCGATTCTTTAGAGGTTTACCTAAACTCCCTTCCAAAGGTAAAAGCGTGTGGTGATTGTATAATCCCATCGCTCTCAAATGTGTTATTGTCTCCAGATTATGGAGATTTGTTTACAGGAAAAATAATAACAAAAAGCTTAACCAACAAACTCTGGTATATCCAGAAACACAAATCCAGTAAACAAAATTATTGGGTTAAAAAAGAGCCAAGCCTTGCTTACCCCCTTTTTGTTAATGAAAAAAGTTACGATGAGATGGTATTTCCCGATACAGGGTATAGGTTACTTTCATTGTTTCGATATTGGTCAATAATAAATTACTATTCACCCTACAGAAACATTACAGAATACGACTGGAACCAAGTGCTCAAGAATTTTATACCGCAATTTTTAGCTGCCAAGAATGCCAAGGAATATACCCTTTCAACATTAAGGCTGATAGCGACAATTAAAGATACGCATGCAAACATCTCGAATTATAATCCCAGCTTAGAATCAATCAAGGGTAAATATCGCGTCCCCTTTCGTGCCGATTTTGTAGAAAATCATTTGGTCGTGAGCGGATTTCGTAGCGATACCTTAAATATTCGGGACAAGGTTAAAATAGGAGATATTATTGTATCGATCAACGGCATTAGCATTAAAAAACTTGTGACAAGATATTTGCCCATAACGTCTGCCTCCAATTATGAGACACAATTAAGAGATCTGCCTTGGAACTATCTGATGAGAAGTAATGACGACGAATTGCAATTTGTCCTTAAAAGAAACAGCAGGATGATCAAGTTAAATATCCAAACGCTAAAGGGTAAATCTAATTACGTAGATCCAGAGTATAAGGATACAGAGGCTTATTATTTGATAGGCCATAAAATTGGCTATGTCAACGCGGGTAAATATCAGAATTCGGAGTTACCGGAAATGAAAAAGATGTTTGCAAAAACGAAGGGTATAATTGTAGACCTAAGAGAATATCCGTCTGACTTTATGTTTTTCACTTTTGGAAATTACATTAAATCATCCAAAAGTTTATTTGTAAAGTTGTCTACTGTAGATTATTTAAATCCAGGCACTTTCGTCGTCACTGATTCAGCATACAACGGATCTAATAAGGTAGGCGATTTATATAATGGGAAGGTAGTTGTAATTGTCAACTCTGACACGCAGAGCCAGGGTGAATTCACCACAATGGCACTCCAGAGTTCAGCAAATGTCCAGGTTATTGGAAGCCAGACCGCAGGTGCAGATGGAGATGTTACCACTATTGTTCTTCCAGGAGGTATTTTAACTATGATATCCGGTAGAGGTACATATTATCCAGATAATTCGCCGACTCAAGGGATCGGAGTGAAAATCGATGTTGTCGTAAAACCAACAATACACGGGATAATTAACAAAAAAGACGAACTACTGGAGAAAGCTGTAACCATTTTGAATTCGCCGGTTAGATGATTTTCTTGAATTTCGTTAGCACTTATGATTGGCGACGGATGTATGCTTTCCCTGGTCAGAATTTACTTTAAAACCTGAGAAATACCACATTTTCGACGTGTCCAAAAAACGACAGACAAAACTGAAACTATACCTCCTTTTTTTCTACCTCTGGTTTGTTTCTTGCGAGCTTAATTTCGAGTTTTCACATAGATAGAAATAACAGTAGAATCAAGACAAAAATTATTCCGACTATAATATAAACGCTATCAGAACTTAATTTATCGGCCATCCCAATGGCGGAGCTTACAACATGTACCGAGCTTGCGTTTTGTGATTTAATTTGGTGAATTCTGCAACCTTTGCGAGAGACAATACGCATTGGATGTGTTTGCGCGAAAAATGATCAAGTCGCTTTGAATCTAATGGCGGTAAAGCGTTTACCATTAGATTTTTTCTAAATCTCAGATCGCCTCGGTATTCGATAGCTTTTTAATGAAAACACCGTCTAAATCTAGCATCATAACCCTGGGAATTCTTTAATTAATTTGATCGGCTATACTGATTTGGAAAGCATTCCCCACAAGCACCGTGCAATGGAAAACATTTTCATAATGAGAAAGTCAGACAGCATTGTATGCATGACTAAAAAAATTAAGGAAATGGTGGAAGAGAATTCAACAAGGTGCTACCACAATTTAAGTTTGACAACAAACAAATTTTCCATCGGCCATGTCTTGGAGATGTAACCAGACACCAAGGCACCAACAAAGCCCTGAGCATGCTAAAGTATCAAAATAAATAAAAGTAATTTTTTTATCGTATGGTACAAAGTTATGCAAATAGGTTACTATAGGATTCACCGGGGGCCGTAATTGCTCTTTTGTTGAAAATTTAGATGAAGTTTCTTCTAACGATACCCTTCAACATCATGACCCAGTGCCATAACCTCCACATGAAAGACGTTATTTCGATTGAAGTAATAGACACTACTATAAATATTTAAAAAGATCAAAAAGCGCATTTTTTAGTAAATTCAATGAATTGAAGGTCAGGATATCGATAACGACTGTTGCAGGCAAATTTTATCAATTTGGTTACCAATTGCAGTCAGAAGGTCGTTATCCAAGCTATCTTCATTCCTCTGAAGCCAGCTGTTTCCAATTTTGATAAGCACAGCACTCTTACCTCCGAGGAAAACAATTTTCCATACTTTCATATTCTTGAAAGTTTCTGAGATGATTTCAAAGGCCATCTTGATTCCATTTGAAGTTAATATAAGTTGATAGCGCATATTCGGTATCTTTAATGTGGATGCTTTTTTAAACGCTGTTTTAGGTTGATGATTATGTGTAAATTGTAACTAATTTGTGAGGGTTTAAAAAAAAGACTGCGCTAACAGCTCTGTTCATTTAAGGAAGTTTCAAAGCAAATACATGGTACTATTGGCGGCCTATTCTTCTCCAAGTTGGTTATGTATGTGATTCCTGTGCGAATTACACAAAAGACATAAAAATAAAAGGCACCCAATAAATCCCACGTCGAACCAATGCATGCAAAGGCAACTTGGACATTAGACCCAATTATTGAGTTACATTTAATCAAGGCAGTCAAAAAATAATGCTAATTCTAAACAACAACTATGCATTGGTTACGCCTAATTGTCGAATTGCTTTTCAAGCCTTGTAATTTCGCCAAGATGAGATTTTAATGTTGGAAGCATCTGCTGCGCGAAGTTGCGAACGGCAGCATCTTTACCTGTTGTCGCGTATTTCTGAAAGGTGGCAACTGCATTTCGGTGGGTATTTACCAATCTATGAATATATCTTTTGTCGAAATTATCGCCTGCATTCTTTAACGTCAGATCTGGCCTGATTCCTCCGATTGAAGCATCGGGTAAGCTGATCCCAATCGTTTTCGAAAGTTGAAGCAGTTCGTATTCCGCTTTTTCATGATCTGTAGCCATCAGCTTGCCGAAGGTTCGAACAGCAGTATTTTTGGATAGCTGACTTGCTAATTGTCCAGCACTTATTTCTTGAAGATTGCCTATACTAGCTACAATCAAAAAATGTTTGGCAGTAGTATCAGGATCTGGCTGTGGAATTTGGGCCTTTGCGACAAAGCTGACTACCGCAAAAACAGTTATAAGAATTGCATTTTTCATTTCGTTAGATTTAAGGTTGGCCGGAACCACCAGATGATCCATATACTTGTCCGTTTGCAAAACTTGCATCGGATGCAGCGAGTTGTACATATATAGAAGCAAGCTCTGCCGGTTGACCAGGCCTTCCTAGCGGTGTCCAGCTGCCAAACATTTGTTGCTTCTCTGGTTGTGCACCTCCACTTATCTGCAATGCAGTCCACACAGGGCCCGGGGCCACGCCGTTCACTCGGATACCTTTTGGACCCAGCTGTTTGGCCAGCGATTTGACATAATTCATTGTCGCTGCCTTAGTCTGAGCGTACGCATATAGATCTGGCGACGGATCATAAGCTTGTTCTGAAGTTGTGCCTATAATGCAAGATCCGGGAGGAAGGTGTGGCAAAGCCTCTTTAATGATCCAGAAAGGCGCGTATATATTTGTTTTCATGGTAGCATCAAACTCCTCGTCCGTTACATCCAAAATTGAGTTCATAGACTGTTGCCTACCGGCATTGCTTACTATGATATCCAAACCTCCAAGTTCAATCAGCGCAGTCTGCACAAGTTTTTTGCAAAAAGCACGATCTCTGAGATCCCCAGGAATGGCTACCGCTTTACGCCCTTCTTTTTTGATCAGAACGATTACTTCCCGTGCGTCAGCTTCCTCGCTAGGGTAATAATTGATCGCTACATCCGCACCTTCACGGGCATAGGCAATCGCAGCTGCCCTGCCCATTCCAGAATCTCCTCCGGTAATCAACGCCTTCCGGCCCATAAGTCTTCCAGAACCTTTATAGCTATTTTCACCGCAGTCAGGAACAGGGTTCATTTTGCTCTAGAGCCCGGGCCATTGTTGCGGCTGGCTAACAAAAGGTGGCTTTGGATACAATGTAGTAGGATCGCTAATTTTGACTGCATCACCTGTAATTTTAGTGGAATTTGCTGCGCCACAAATGATTGGAGCAACGGCAACTGCTGCCAAAGTGGTTCCGAGTCCGGCAACTACCTGCCGTCTGGTTATTTTATTATTATTTTCCATAATTTATCTACGATACTTAGGTTCTTTTGACTTATTTAAGCTATATTTTTGACTGACGTGGTTTTCGGGTAGATGTGCCACCAGTACGCTCAAAATTTGTTCTTTCCATTTTGCTACTGCCTAGCTTCAAGGAATCATTGGAGTTGTTTGCCTCCGAAAACCGCAAAGGCTATTACCAGTAAATTGGTCTTCGTAAGTTGATGAATAGAATAATCATTTTCATATTTGACACAATAACATATTTGCTCTAAACAGGTTTTTACGCCTCATACGCTTTTTTAGAAAGATTAATACGTCAATAATTTTCTATTGTATGTTATCTTTCCCGTAACAGCTTCTCTTATTCCCCAAAACGATTCCCGTTAATTTATAATATTTTCATCGAATGCTGTTTCTAAATATCGTCGTTTCAAATTCGCAATTGATACCTGTGAAACTGCTCGTTTTTCGTGGCACTTTGCAATTAGGATATCCTACTTAGAAGTTAGCGTTCAAAATAAAAATCTATGCCAAAATAACACAATGATTTGAGCGAATACCTTTATTTTTCCAGTTTTTGGAGCGGTAGTTTTACAATTGATTTAAACCAACCACTGCTTTATGAAAAAGTATATAACATCCTTTTGTATCGCCTTATTTTTACTAACCCTGGAGATTTCTGTAAATGCTCAACAAAGACAAACAACGGGAACTGTCTCAAATCAAGAGGGAGACAACATTCCTTCTGCAACAGTAACAATTAAGGAGACAAAACAAACAACCACTACCGACAATCAAGGAAAATTTTCTATCAAAGTGTCATCTGGTCAACATTTAGAGATAAGCTCCATTGGGTATTTGCCTGCTTCTATCGTGATTGGAGATTCTAATGATTTGAAAGTTACCTTACAATCTAGTAGTAAAGACCTCAACGAAGTTGTAGTAACTGCCTTAGGCATAAAGAGAGAGAAAAGGTCTCTGGGCTATGCTGTTCAAGAAATTAAAGGCGATCAAGTAAATGAAGCTAAAGATCCAAACCTTGTTAATTCTCTTTCGGGAAAAATTTCGGGTATTCAGGTAACAAGCGGAGGTAGTTCTGTTGGTTCATCTGCACGAATTACCATTCGAGGTAATGCATCATTAGGAAATAACACACCTTTATTTGTTGTAGATGGCACACCGATTAACAATTCGGCGGCCAGTTTAGATGGACAGGGTGGATTAGATTATGGTAACGTAACTTCTGATATTGACGCCAACAACATTGCTTCTGTAACTGTTTTGAAAGGTTCTGCGGCAGCAGCGCTTTACGGTAGTAGAGCTGCAAATGGTGTAATTTTAATCACTACAAAAAAAGGAAATGCTGGAGCTAAGAACTTCGGCGTAGATGTAAGCAGTTCTTTTATGTCTAATAAACCTACTTATTTTATAAAAACTCAAAATCTATATGGAGGTGGAAATAGGGGAAGTGAGTATGATTGGAAACAACTTCATCCAGAGCTTTCTTATCAAGACTATGCAAAGCAATATTCTTATAATTGGGTAGATGGTAATGGTGGAGGTGTAAATGATGCCAATCCAGTAAGTTATGGGCCCAGAATGGATGCAGGTTTATTGTTAGATCAATGGTCAACTGGGTCAAACAGCCCATGGATTTCGAGACCAAATAGTATCGCTGATTTCTATCAAAATGGAAACAACCTAGAACAGAATGTGTCCGTGTATTCAAAAGGAGAAAAAGCTTTTGGAAGATTGGGTTTTACAAGATCGGATAATAAAGGTTTAGAATACAATACCGGTCAAAACCAAAATACGTTGAGCGGAAGCATTACTTTAACTCCTTCGTCAAAATTCTCTATCGAAACTAATGTTAATTATTTAACAAAAGACCTTGATGTTTCTCAAAATGGATATGATGGATCAATGCAATATCTTCAATGGTATCAACGAGATATTGATATTCCATACATGCGCCAACAATTTGATAAACAGGGAAATGTAGGAAACATTTCTCCTTTTCTAGACAATATGTATTACAAGTTAACCAATACAAATAAGTTAAGTAGAAATAGGTTTTATGGCAACACAACAGCCAAATATCAGATTAACGATTGGTTAAATATTCTTGCAAGAGGAGGTACAGATTTTTATAATGAGTACCGAAAAGGAATCACGCAGGCAGGAAGTGCAAATAACGTTGCAAAAAGTAGAGGTGGTCAGTTTAACCAAAGCCAAATGTTTAATCTTGAAACGAATGCTGATTTAATTTTGAATTTTGATAAGCAAATCAAGGACTTCAGAATTTCTGGTCTTGTTGGCGGAAATTATCGAGACCTGCAATACAAGAGTATGTCTTTAAGTGCCCCAGATTTAACAGTGGCTGATGTGTTCAACATTTCTAACGTTAAAGGTACACCTGGAGTAGGCAATTACGACTCACAAAAAAGGACGGAGAGCGTTTACGCTTCGGCAGATTTTTCTTATAAAAACTATATATTTTTAGGCGTGACTGCTCGTAATGATTGGAGTTCAACTTTACCAGAAGATAAAAGATCTTACTTCTATCCTTCAGTTAATTTAGGTTTCATTTTTACCGATGCTTTTAAATTGCAATCTGATATACTAACTTATGGAAAAATACGGGCTAGTTTTGCAAATGTAGGTGGTGATACAGATCCTTATCGTCTTCAAAATACCTATAGTGGAAGTAGTTTTGGTGGTGTGTCCTTGTTCAATCAGGGCCGTACATTACCTCCCTCAAATTTAAAACCAGAAGAAACAAGGTCTTTTGAGATTGGTACCAACTTGGCCTTTCTTAAAAATAGAATTAATTTAGATTTTTCTTATTACAGCCAAAAAACAGTTAATCAAATCTTATCAGTTCCAGTTTCATCGCCTACAGGTTATAGTTCGGCATTGTTAAATGCGGGAGAAATTACCAACAACGGTGTTGAGTTACAGATTAATGCCGGTGTTGTAAAAAACACCTCTGGTTTTTCTTACGATGTAACCTTGAACTTTGCTAAAAATAAGAATACCGTAAATAAGCTTTATGGTAAATTAGAATCTTATATTATTGGCACTGGCCCGGGTGGAATTCAAACAATTGCAGTTCCGGGTAAAGCTTGGGGCACTTTATACGGTTTAGGTTTTGTTAGAGATGCTGATAATAACATTGTGATAGATGGTAATGGCGTTCCCGTGACTTCTACAAGTGTTAAAGAACTTGGAAACGTAACTCCGAAGTGGACCGGTGGCTTACAAAACACCATCAGCTACAAAAAAGTACAATTGAGTTTCTTGGTTGATGCAAGATGGGGTAGCGATTTCTTTAGCACTACACTATGGCATGGGTATGGAAATGGAAGTGGTCCTGCTACTGTTGCTAATAATGTGAGAGAAACGGGCTTAATTGTTCCAGGTGTATTGGCAGATGGTACGCCAAATGCCAAACGAGTTTCCGCTCAAGATTATTATGGTGGAGATTGGTTATGGAATAATTTAGAATTCCCAATTGTAGATGGTTCGTTTGTTAAATTAAGAGAGGTTTCTCTTTCTTATCCATTTAACGTTACTAAAATTAAAGGAATTCAATCATTGAGGCTTACTTTATTGGCTCGTAATGTCGCCATGTTATACAGATCTAAACTGGCAAGGGTAAATGGAATTGATCCAGAAACTGGTTTTGGAGGTGGCAATAATGGTGTTGGATTTGAAGATTTCCAGTTACCGGGCACCAGAAGCTTCGGACTTAAATTAAATGTAAGTTTCTAAAAAAAAGTTTACCCTAATTTTAAAGATTATGAAAAAAATATATAGAATACATTGTTTACTTGCCATTAGCGCAATATTAGCAATTACATCTTGCAAGAAAAATTTCGATGAAATCAATCAAAATCCAAATGCGCCAACTTCTGCTCCGGCAACTAATATTCTGGCCAATGGTTTAATTGCAACAGGCAACACTTTATTTGGAACGAGGCTGGATATATACTATGCCGGTTCTTATTCTGGTATGCTGGCTTCAATTTCTACGGGCGATTATGAATATCGTGTGGATATCAATAACAGCATGTGGAATGGTCTTTTTACGGGTATGAGTGTTTTTGTAGATGCAAGTGAAAAGGCTAGTAAAGATGGAAACACAAACCTTCAAGCTGCTGCGTTAACCATGAAAGTATATGCAGCGCAAAAGGCAACCGATATGTTTGGAGATATGCCTTACTCTGAAGCCTTTAAGCTAAAAGAGGAAGTTCTTTATCCAAAATACGATAAACAAAAGGACGTATATACCGCCATGTTTGCGGAGCTTAAAACAGCTGCAGATCTTTTTAAAACAGGAACAGGTGCGCTTGGAGCAGGAGATTTTCTATTTAAAGGGGATGTAAAGAAGTGGCAAAAATTTTGTAATTCGTTAAGGTTGCGTTTGGCTATTCGGGTATCCAATATCGATCCAGCAACCGCTAAACAGGTGATGGGTGAAATTTTAACGAGTCCGGCAGATTATCCAATAATGACCAGCAATGATGATAACGCATACTTCTATTACCCAGGCACTGCTCCAGATCAGGAACTCTGGTATGAAGATCCAGGTGTTGGAAACAGAGCGTTACAAACTTTCCGAATGGGCGATGTGTTGATCTCTGCGCTGAAAGCAAATGCCGATCCTCGCCTACCGGTTTATGCATTACCTAATAAATTCGGAGTTTATAATGGTTATAAGTTTTCTAGCACACAACGCGAAAACCCGCTTAATACGAGCGATAATGTCTCTCAAATTGGCGATAGATTTGCCAACGACCCGAAAGGCTTTTCGCCCTATATGAATTGTGCCGAAGTTTATTTTATTTTAGCAGAAGCTTATGAGAAGAGCCTAATTTCTGGTAATGCCCAAGCGGCCTATGTTGCAGGTATTACCAATTCTATGAAAGAAAATAAAGTTTCTGATGCAGCCATAACAACTTTTTTAGCGATGCCCGAAGTCAGTTACACGACAGGAACAGCTACGCATCTAACGAAAATTGGCACCCAAAAATACATTTCATTGTTTAAGCAAAGCGTAGAAGCTTGGTCAGAAGCCAGGAGAACAGATATTCCTTTAATGACAGGTGTATCGCAAAACTATGCAGCGAGCCACAACCGTCCGCCTTTTAGAATGAGTTATGCAGATCAAGAAAGAACATTAAACCCAGATAATTTCCCGTCTTATGTAAAAGTTGTAGACATTTTTTGGGGAGACCAAATGTGGTGGGATACTAGAACAGGGGTAAAATAAGTAGCGTACCTGCAGAGCTTTGTAGTAAATTTCACTTCCCTACAAAAATATAATACCTCAGGTTAAAGTTGTTTGGTTGCTTTAACTTGGGGTATTAATTTAAAAAACTATTGGAAGGTGTACTCATCAATCTAACCTTTGACCTTCTAAATTACCTCAAGTCTTAATTATGAATAATGAACTCGCTATCCGCGGAGCAAAAATTTACAAGGCTTCCACAGCCTTAAAAAAACCAATTTCTGATGCAACACATACGCTTTCTGAAATCTCATTTGTAATACTTCGCATAGAATTAGAAAACGGCATTGTTGGCGAATCATATCTCTTGTCATTTCAATATTCTCCCAATGCCATAATTGGGGCGCTAAAAGATGTGCTGCCTGTTATTAATGGATACAAGGCAAACGAAACGGGTGCTGTTTATAAAAAATTAGATGATTTAGCCGAATATTTTGGAAACCAAGGTCTGTTAAGATGGGCACAAGCTGCGGTAAATATTGCTATGTGGGATGCCTGGGGGAAATATCTAAAATTACCAATCCACAAAATTTTAGGAACGCATAAAGAACAAGTTGCCATTTATGGCAGCGGCGGTTGGTTGTCTTATTCAGTTGATGAGCTTGTTGAAGAGGTGACAGGATATATCGACAGAGGATTTAAAGCAGTTAAGATAAAAGTTGGTTCGCCAAAGGTGGCAACAGATATAGACCGACTTAAAATTGTGCGTAAAGCTGTAGGCAATAAAGTCGATATTATGATGGATGCCAACCAAGGGATGGAATTGCCTGCGGCGATAAAGTTGGCAAATGCAGCAAAAGATTTAAACATTCATTGGTTTGAAGAACCAGTTCATCATCAAAATTTTCAAGCGTATGAAATATTAAAAAAACAGACAGGCATTTCCCTAGCAATGGGAGAGCGAGAATTTGATACACTGCTTTTAAGAGAGTTGGTAAGCAGAAATGCGCTAGACATCTGGCAGCCAGATATTTTGCGAATTGGCGGAGTAGAAGCTTGGCGAGAAAGTGCAGCGTTGGCCAAGAGTTTTCATCTTCCGGTATTGCCCCACTATTATAAAGATTATGATGTGCCTTTGTTGTGCACCATCTCAAATGGGGTTGGTGCAGAATCTTTCGATTGGGTAGATCCGCTCATAGACAATCCAATGGTTATTCAAGATGGGTATGCAAAACCGCATGATTTGCCCGGTTGGGGTTTTACTTTTTTAGATGAACATTTAACAGAAATTAAATAGATTATGGGGTTGGAAACATTTTCTTTAAACGGAAAAATAGCCTTAGTAACGGGTGGAGGAACAGGAATAGGTTTTGGAATTGCTAAAGCTTTCATTGCGGCAGGAGCAAAGGTCGTGATCACCGGAAGGAGAAAAAGCGTTTTGGTGGAAGCCACGCAAGATCTGGGAAATTTTGCACATTATATCGTAAACGACCTTACAGATTTAGATGGAATTCCTGCCTTAGTGGAGAACATCGAAAATAATATCGGTCCGATAGATATTCTGGTAAACAATGCAGGCATCCACCATAAAGCTTGGGCCCAAGATACCACAGATTTAGATTTTGCCAGAATCATTCAAACGAATTTAACGAGTGTATTTAGTCTCACTAGAACTTGCGCCAAATACATGTTACGGCGGAGACGAGGTTCTATTATAATGATCAGTTCGATGACAGCTCTGTTTGGAATCGACCGGGTTGTAGCTTATGGCGTTTCTAAAGCTGCCCTCACGGGATTGGTAAATTCGCTCGTTACCGAATATTCGAAAGATAATGTTCGGGTAAATGCCATCGCGCCTGGGTGGATTAAGTCTAATATGTTTCTAAAAGCAATAGATCAAGATCTGGCGCGTAAAGAGAAGATAACCAATCGAATTGCGATGGACCATTTTGGCGAACCTGAAGACATTGGTAACGCAGCAGTTTTTTTAAGTTCTGAAGCTGCAAAATATGTTACCGGCGTAATTCTTCCTGTAGATGGTGGCGCAACCGTAAATTTTTAATAGACATGGAAAGACCAACCTACATTGAAGGAGATTATTCTAAAAGCTCAGCCTTTAACAATCAGAGTCGATTGGTTTATGGAACTTCTGGTCTTGGTGGTGTTTGGGGAACTGTGCAAGAATCAGAATCTGTAGATGCTTTAATGTTTGCCTTAGAAAATAATATTTCGGTTTTTGATACCGCTCCTTCTTATGCAAATGCAGAATTGTATTTGGGTAAAGCACTCAAACAGTGGAAAGGTCAGAAACCTTTTATCAGCACAAAAATTGGCCGATTAAAAGGCTTAACTGCTTTCGACATAAATCTAGATTATTCTAGTGAGGGCTTAAAACGAAGCCTTTCAAATAGTTTGGAAACTCTGGGCTTAAATCGAATTGACTTACTTTTTCTGCACGAACCTCACTTGGTCCCTGCAAACGAAACCGAAAGAATTATTGATGATTTAAAAGAGTTCAAAGCATTGGGTTTAGTCAAGAGTTTAGGCGTAGGAGGTAACCCACCTCCAGCATTTATGCCTTTTATTACGAGAGATAAATTCGATGTAGTTTCTGGTTATTTACGGATGGATGCTTGTAATTTGGAAGTTTTTGATGGAGAAATACAGCAGTACAAAAAAGAGGAAATTGCGTATTACGCAGCTTCTGCATTACATTTTTCTTTACTTGGAAACAGATTCGAGAAATATAAAAAGGAAGGCCCAGATGGGCAATGGATAACAACGAAAGATCTTCAAAATGCAATTGCCGTTAAAGCACTTGCAGATTCGCTAGACATGAGTCTTCCAACGTTGGCGCAACGTTACCTTTTTTCTATAAAAGAGGCTAATAGAGTGGTGATGGGAGCTAGAAATTTAGCTCAAATCAAAACGACAGTAAACGATTGGTCTCAAGGGAAATTAGCTAAAGAATTATTTGAAAAAATTACTGATATAATCATTTAACGCACTATGAAGGTTATAACACTAAATAAACCCGGCCACTGGGAAACTGCCAATATTCCGATACCAAACAAAATTTTGCTAACTGGCGAAGTATTGGTTAAGGTTAAAAAAATAGGTATTTGCGGAACAGATTTACATGCATTTAAAGGAACTCAACCACTTTTTTCCTATCCCAGAATTTTAGGCCATGAGTTGGCGGTAGAAGTTGTAGAAATTGGCGCGGGTGTAGAGAATGTACAAGTGGGAAATCTTTGTTGTGTAGAGCCTTACTACAATAATGTTGAAGGACAGGCAGTAAAAAGAGGAAAAACCAACTGCGGCGAGCATTTACAAGTTCTAGGAGTCCATGTGGATGGAGGTATGCAAGAATATTTCGTTTACCCTGCTAAATTTCTTCACCCGTCGGCTTCCCTCTCTGCAGATCAATTGGTGTTAATTGAGCCTTTGGCAATTGGTTGTCATGCTGTTAATAGGGCACAAATTTCTCCAAAAGATATTGTTCTTGTTATTGGCGCAGGGCCGATAGGGTTAGCCGTTGCGCTATTTGCCAATTTAACCGGCGCCCGAGTTTTGGTAATGGATATAGATGAACATAAGTTAACAAAGAGCAAGAAAATTACTGATGTGACCGAAACGCTATTGGCAACTGACCATACCGCAACCGATCTTAATAATTTGCTCGATGGCAATTTGCCAACAATAATACTAGATGCCACCGGAAGTTCTAAAAGCATGATGGATACCTTCAATCTTGTGGCGGCAGGCGGAACAATCGTATTTGTTGGGTTATTTATTGGAGAGGTAATCTTTAACGACCCAAACTTTCACAAAAAAGAAATCACGCTAAAAGCCAGCAGGGCGGCAATGAGTGCTGATTTTAAAAGAATAATCACCCTAATGGAATCAGGAAAAATTAACACAGATGCATTCATCACCCACAGAATTAAGTTTGATGAGGTTACCACCGATTTTGAAAAACTATACAATTGCAGTGGTGATTTGGTAAAAGCCATCATAGAAATAAACTAAAAAAACGCTTATGCACCTTTCTTATATTGATCTAGCCATCATCGCCATATACTTAATTGCAATCGTAATTATCGGTATTTGGGTTGGAAACGGGTTTAAGAAAAACAAAAGCTCAAACGAATACTTCCTAGCCGGTAGATCGCTTGGCTGGGGTGTAGTTGGCGCTTCGCTTTTTGCTTCTAACATTTCCACCATTCACATTGTAGGCTTTGCAGAATCAGGCTTTATTTCTGGTCTATCTGATGGTATTTTTGAATGGATGGCAATCCCTTGTCTCGTGTTTTTAGGAATATTCATCACTCCATATTATTTTAGAAATAAGGTTTCTACCATTCCAGAGTACTTCGAAAATAGGTTTGATGGAGTTGCGAGAACTTTTATGGTGGTATTTGCAATCTTAACAGCATTATTAATCCACATCGGAATAAGTCTTTATGCCGGTGCAACCATTATGAAAGAGTTTTTTGGATTAGATCAGATTTGGGGAGTATTGCTAATTTCTCTGCTTACCGCGCTATACACCATTTTGGGTGGATTGAAAGCTGTGGCTGTTACAGAGACCATCCAATCGGTAATTTTACTCGGCGGAAGTATCTTAATCACCGTATTTGGTCTTTATGCACTTCCGAGTGTCGGTATTCATGATTTTGCGGGCTTTGCATCGCACATTAAAACCGGTAGCTTATCTATGTTGCGTTCAGACCATACCGTGAATGCTATTGGAGGTATTCCTTGGTATGCCGTGTTTTTAGGTTATCCCGTTTTAGGGATTTGGTATTGGTTTACCGATCAAACTATTGTGCAACGCGCCTTGGGCTCTAAATCGGAGAAAGACGCACGTTTGGGGCCAATGTTTACCGCAGTTTTAAAACTTTCACCTGTGTTTTTTATGTTGTTGCCAGGTATGTTGGCGTATATTCTTTTTAAGGATAAAATTGATATTGCTGGTGGCGGACAAACCTATTCTATCTTAGTTCACGAACTGCTACCTGTGGGATTGGTGGGATTGGTTATCGCTTCTCTATTGGCTGCGTTAATGAGTTCGGTTGCGGCAGCCCTGAACAGCACTTCGACTTTAGTTTCGTTAGATATTGTAAAAAGAATGCGTCCAAAAACTTCTGACCGTAAGTTGGTAACTATTGGCAAGGTTGCCGCCTTTGCCGTAATGATTATTTCTATCTTATTTTCTATGGTTGCAGGGGCAAAAGGAGGTTCAATCATTAGCATCGTAAATTCTATAGGCTCTAGTATTGCACCATCCATTTCAGCGGTATTTATAATGGGTTATTTTTGGAAACGAGGAACAAAACAAGCCGCAACGGTTACCTTTTCTATTGGACTAATTATTGGGATTCTCATGTTTAGCTTAGATTTTCCAGATGCAAATGGCATCAAACTCTTAACAGATACTTGGGGAATTATCTTTATGATGCAGGCTTGGTGGGCATTTGTATTGTGCTGTGCTATTTTCAGCACAGTCAGCTTATTAACGCCCAAGCCCACCGAAACACAGCGAAGTCACACCTTCAACCATTCAGACTACTTCACCAAGATTCAAAGTATTTTAGACTATAGAATAATCGGCGTAGCAATTTTAGTTTTATTAGCAATTTTATGGATAACAATAGAAATGGTGGCCTAAAAAATTTTCGAATGAAATTCGGAAAAGTCTTTCTCATCAAAATACTACAAGCAATTGTATTAATAGCGTTAGTAAAATAAGTTAGAATATTTTAATTTCACAGCTAGCTTCTTTAAACGCAATTTGATTTATTTAGTCAAGCCTGCATTCTTTGATCCTAACTCTTAAATTATTATCAACCATTCTCATACTTAAGTTTAATGAAGAAATTTTCCAGCCTTTTATTTTTGTTGCTCTTTTTACCCTTTTCAAAATCAAAAGCCCAAAACGTAACTACTTCTCAAAGTATCGAAAACAAAACGTTCGATCCGGCTACACTGATGTGGTACAATAAACCTGCAAAAGTATGGGAAGATGCGTTGCCTGTAGGTAACGGGCGCATAGGAGCTATGGTTTACGGCAGACCTATAGAGGAAATCATTAATTTCAATGAAGAGACGTATTGGTCGGGAGGACCTTACTCTACGGTTGTAAAAGATGGCTACAAAGAGCTGCCTAACATTCAAAAAATGATCTTTAATGGAGAACCTATCAATGCGCATAAGCTTTTTGGTCGCGCGTTAATGGGTTATCCTATCGAACAGCAGAAATACCAATCTTTATCCAATCTCCACCTAGACTTTAAAAAAGAGGAGGTTGAAAACTATACGAGGTCTTTAGATTTGAAAACAGGTATAGCAACCGTTAGATATTCAGCTAATGGCGTTAATTACACTAGAGAAATTTTAGCCTCAGCAGTAGACCAAACCATTGCGATACGTATTACTGCTGACAAACCAGGAAGTATCTCCTTTGACGCCCAGCTTAGAGGCGTAAGAAATGAAACGCATTCCAACTATGCGACAGATTACTTCAAAATGGATGCTGTAGGAAAAGATGAATTAAAACTCACAGGAAAATCTGCTGACTATATGGGTATTGAGGGCAAGCTGAGATATGAGGCACGTGTCAAGATAATTCCTGAAGGAGGGACTATGGAATTGGATAATGAAACCAAAACCGTTTTTACTGTAAAAAATGCCAATTCAGTTACTTTATACTTCGTTGCCGCAACAAATTTTGTAAACTACAAAGATGTGAGTGCGGATCAGCACAAACGTGTTGAGGATTATTTGGGGAAATTACAAAATACCTCTTTTCCTGAAGTAAAGAAAAAGGCACTGGCAGACTACAAAAATTATTTTGATAGGGTTTCACTCACGTTACCAACAACGCCAAATTCCTACCTCCCAACGGACGAGAGAATGCAAAAAATACAAACATCACCAGATCCGCAATTGGCTACATTGTGCTATAATTTTGGAAGGTATGTCCTTATTTCTTCTTCCAGACCTGGTACACAGCCAGCCAACTTACAGGGCATTTGGAACAATGACATGAACCCTGCTTGGGATTCAAAATACACAACGAACATCAATTTAGAAATGAATTATTGGGCTGTGGAATCTGGCAATCTTTCTGAACTCACGCAACCTTTATTTAAAATGGTCCAAGAACTTACGGATCAAGGATCGCAGGTTGCCAAGGAACATTATGGCGCTAAAGGTTGGGTACTACATCAAAATACAGACATATGGCGTGTTGCTGCACCAATGGATGGGCCTACTTGGGGTACATTTACAACAGGAGGCGCATGGCTGACCAATCAGTTATGGGATCATTACCTGTTTACACAGGACAAAGAATTCCTGAAAGAATTTTATCCAGTAATGAAAGGATCTGTCGACTTCTTTATGGACTTTTTGATACCTTTTCCTGGAAAAGATTGGTTGGTAACAAATCCTTCAACTTCTCCAGAAAATCCGCCAGAAGGTAAAGGCTACAAATACTTCTTCGATGAGATTACTGGTGGATATTATTTTACTACAATTACAGCAGGGTCTACTATTGATATGCAGATTCTAAAAGATTTATTTAACAATTATAATGAAGCAACTAAAATTTTGAACAAAGATTTAGATTTTAATAAAAAAGTTCAGGCGGCTAGAAAACGACTGGTTCCATCACAAATTGGTAAGGACGGAACTTTGCAAGAGTGGGCAGAAGATTATGGACAAATGGAGCCAAACCATCGTCACAATTCCCATTTATATGGTTTGTACCCAGGAAATGTAATTTCTGTTAGCCGTACTCCAGAACTCATAGAACCTGTAAAAAAGGTACTGGAATTAAGAGGTGATGGGGCATCGGGGTGGTCAAGAGCTTGGAAAGCAAATTTATGGGCACGTTTGAGAGATGGAGATAGAGTAAATAAAATCTTTAAAGGGTACCTAAAAGATGAATGCTTTGTATCGCTTTTCGCTAAGTGCTTCAAACCAATGCAAGTTGACGGAACCTTAGGAATGACCGCTGCAATATCTGAAATGCTTTTGCAATCTCAAGAGGGCTATATAGATCTTCTTCCGGCACTTCCTTCAGAATGGACGGATGGTCAAATTAAAGGAATATGTGCCAGAGGTGATTTTGAACTAGATTTTAGTTGGAAAAACAAGGCTGTTACTTCATTGCAAATACGATCAAAAGCGGGAATGCCATGCAGCATTAAGGCCGTTAATAAAGTAAAAGTATTGTTAGACGGGAAAGAAATTAATGTTAAAAAACTTCCAAATCAACTCGTTCAGTTCAATACTGTAAAAGGTAAAACATATACAGTAAAAGGAATTTAACTCAGACTGCCACAGTCCAAATCATTTTAATTAGAAATCAAATCAAAAAAAACATAAATGAACTCCAAAATAACCTTATCATTTTTGATACTCTTTGTTGTAGCAATTTTAAGCAGTTCAACCGCGTTTGCACAAACCGAACTTAACTTAAAAGACATTTTTTCTAGCTCAAAATACAGTCAAAAGAGTTTTGGGCCGGCACGATGGATGAAGGATAATGAGGGCTATTCTACTTTAGAAGTTAATAAACAGTCCGGTGGAAAAGACATTATTAGATACGAAGCGAAGACAGGAAATAGAACTGTTTTAGTATCTGCTCAGAAATTGATCCCAGCAGATCAAAAACAACCATTAAATATCGATAATTACGAATGGTCTGCAGATGATAGTAAGCTCCTCATATTTACCAATACAAGACGAGTTTGGCGATACAATACCCGTGGCGATTATTGGGTTTTAACTATTAAAACCGGCACACTGCAACAAGTTGGCAAGAATGTCCCGGCAACTACGTCTATGTTCGCAAAATTTTCTCCAGATGCAACCCGCGTAGGTTACGTCAGTAAGAACAATATCTTCGTAGAAGATTTAGCCTCTGGTAAAAGCACACAATTAACCGACGATGGCGGCGACAACATCATTAACGGAACTTTTGATTGGGTGTATGAAGAAGAATTAGACTGTAGAGACGGTTTTAGATGGAGTCCGGATGGAAAAAATATTGTGTATTGGCAGTCAGACACTAAAAATATCGGCACATTTTATTTAATTGATAATATCGATTCGCTTTATTCTAGACCAATTCCTCTACCTTATCCAAAAGTAGGCACCAAACTTTCTGCAGTAAAAGTTGGCGTCATTCCAGCAGCAGGAGGTAAAACAAATTGGTTCGACATTCCCGGCGATCCTACAAATAATTACCTCGCCCGTATGGATTTTATTCCGAACTCTAACGAGGTTATGGTTCAGCAATTAAATCGGCCACAAAACACCAATAAAATCTGGATAGGAGATGTGAAAACAATGTCTTTAAAAAACATCTACACAGAAAAAGATCCATCTTTTTTAGATTTACATGACGATACCCGTTGGGTAGAAGGAGAGAAGTCTTTTACTTGGACAAGCGAAAAGGACGGCTGGAAGCATCTGTATAAAATTTCTAGAGACGGTAAAAAATCAACACTTATTACAAAGGGCGATTTTGACGTAGTTCAAATTAACTGCATAGATGCTAAGAATGGCTATGTGTATTACATTGCTTCACCAGATAATTTTACGCAGCGTTACTTATATAGAAGTAAATTAGATGGCAGCGGCAAAGTAGAGCGCGTTACGCCAAAGACGGTGACTGGTCAAAACAGCTACCAAATATCTAACAATGCGGAATGGGCAATTTATACTTATCAAAATGCAACTACGCCTCCAGCCATTTCTTTGGTGCATTTGCCAGATCATAAAAATATAAGATCATTGGAAGACAATAGTGCGTTGAAAGACAACTACGATGCACTGAAGTTAAACCCGAAAGAATTTGTTAAGGTTGATATTGGAGACGTAAAGTTAGATGCATGGATGATTAAGCCTAAAAACTTTGATGCAAATAAAAAATATCCTATTCTTTTCTACGTGTATGGCGAACCAGCTGGCTCTACCGTGCAAGATGATTGGGAAGGTGGCGCGTTATGGGATCAATACATGGCAAACCAGGGATATATCGTAATGAGCATAGACAATCGAGGTACAAAAACGCCACGTGGCAAAGCTTGGCGAAATTCTATTTATGGTCAGATTGGAATTTTGGCGTCGCAAGATCAGGCGGCGGCAGCAGAGAAAATTTTTTCTACCTACTCTTTTATAGATACAGCTAGGGTTGGTATTTGGGGTTGGAGCGGCGGTGGTCAAATGACTTTAAACTGTATGTTCCGTCACCCAAACATTTATAAAACAGGATTGGCAGTCGCTTTCGTGTCAGATCAGCGATTATATGATGCAACTTATCAAGAAAGATATATGGGCTTATTGACCGAAAATGCAAAAGGGTATCATGATGGTTCTCCAATTAACTATTCCCAGAATTTAGCAGGTACGCTTATGATTATTGCAGGCACCGCAGATGATAATGTCCACTATCAAAGTTTTGAGATGCTTACAGATAAGCTAATTAAGGAAAATAAACTTTTTTATATGATGTCATATCCGATGCGATCTCATGGCATTTATGAGCGAGACAATACTTCCTTACATTTGCGCGAAACGATGGCTAGATATTGGAAAGAGCATTTATAGTCAACACTAAAATATAGCATCTTTTCTGAAATATACACATCATCACAAAAATTTAAACAGAACTATTGAAAACATATCCGAGTATATTTAATGATGTAATTGGGCCGGTAATGCGCGGTCCATCTAGTTCTCACTGTGCTGCTTCTTTGCGTATAGGTAGGCTATGCCGCGACTTGATGGATGGCAATATTGCCAATGTCTTAATAGAATTTGACCCCACTGGTTCTTTGGCAGATACGCATACCGGTCAAGGTTCTGACATGGGTTTATTTGGAGGCTTTTTAGGATGGGAGGCAGATGATGAACGATTACCCGATTCTGCAAAATATCTACCCGAGGCTGGTATTTCCGTGCAGTTTGCAGTGAGAGATATCCAAGCTGTACATCTAAATACTTATCTCATTACATTAAATAGTGATAAGGAAACCAAAACCGTAACCGCAATTTCTACAGGTGGCGGTATGATAGAGGTTGTTGCTATCGATGGCGTTGAAGTTTCTATGCTGGGAGATTTTTACGAGACTCTTATTTATTGCAAAACTCCGGAACCCGTATTAGAGTTGCTCAATAATGAAATGTCTCATGATCATCTTATAGCTAATGGCGGTACTTTTATAGAAGTTAAGGCACAGGGATTTGGGAGTGATGCACTTCAAGCAAAAATATTGGCTTTAGCCGGCGTTTCGTCGATTAAAAATTTATCGCCCGTACTTCCTGTTTTGTCGAGAGCGGGAATTGAAGTGCCTTTTACTACTTGCAACGAAATGTTGGCGTACAATAACGGGAAAGACCTTTCTTTATTGGATTTGGCTATTTTGTACGAATGTAAAAGAGGCAACATCTCTAAAGAAGAGGTGGTAGAGAAGATGAGAAAAATTGTGCGCATCCTAAACAATTCTATAAAATCTGGATTGCAAGGCACGCACTATGTTGATAGATTGCTGGGAAGCCAATCTGTTAATTATAAGGAAAAACTTAACGAGAATTTACTCATTCGTACAGGCGCGATAGACAATGTAGTAATGTACGTGTCAGCGCTAATGGAAGTAAAAAGTTCTATGGGCGTTATTGTTGCAGCGCCCACAGCCGGTTCATGCGGCACGTTACCAGGCGCCATTATCGGAACTGCCGATTTTATAAAAGCCTCAGAAGATGAAGTCGTTGATGCTATGTTAATTTCTGGCTTAATTGGCATATTTATTTCTACACAATCTACCTTTGCTGGCGAAGTAGCAGGATGTGGTGTAGAATATGGTTCTGGAGGGAGTATGGCTGCAGCTGCCATTGTGTATATGATGAAAGGGTCTCTTAATCAATCACTCGCAGCCGCTTCTATGGTGTTACAAAGTACACTTGGCATGTCTTGCACGCCAATTGCAAACAGGGTAGAAGCTCCATGCTTAGGGAATAATATCTTAGCGGCTACCAATGCAGTAACTTTTGCCAATATGGCGCTTTCAGGATATGATCCTTTACTTCCTTTGGATGAAGTAATAGAAACCATGTACATTATTGGTATGGCAATACCACATGAGTACAAGTGTACCAATATAGGCGGGTTATGCGCTACAAAAACAGCTAAAATTTTAGAGGCAAAATTAAATGCCATCTCAAAAATAGATTAAGTAACTGTTGCACAAAACTTATAATTAATCTAACTTTTAAAATAATTAAGGTTCGATTTTTAAGATTTTTATCGTTAACATGTTTCTAATTAAACCAACACAGTATTTAAGTACAAATTAAAAGATTGACCAATATGTTTAACAAGGAAGTTTATATAGAAAGACGACGAAGATTAATGCGTGAGGTAGGCACCGGAATCATTCTCCTTATGGGAAATGACGAAAGTAGCATGAACTATTCGGAGAATCATTATCCATTTAGACAAGACAGTAATTTCCTATATTTCTTTGGGTTAGATAGAACGGCTTTGGTTGGGATTATAGATGTAGAAAACAACGAGGAAATATTATTCGGCGACGATATTAGTGTGGAAGATGTCGTTTGGACTGGAGCCATGCCTACGCTTGCCGAACAAGGTAGCCAAGTTGGCGTTGGCAAAGCTTTACCGTCTTCTGCGATAGCTACTTATTTAGAAAAAGCCATCAAAGCAAAACGTATTATTCATTTTTTACCTCCTTATCGGTATGATAATATTCAGAAATTAAACTATTGGCTAAAAATACCGATTGAAGAATTGAAAGCTGGCAGTAGCGTAGCCTTAATTAAAGCCGTAGTTGCACAACGTTCGATAAAATCTACCGAAGAAATTATAGAAATAGAAAAAGCTGTAAACGTTACGATAGAAATGCAGAAAGCAGCCGGTAGATTGGCTCAAGAAGGCATTTCTGAAACAGAAATTGCCGGACGCATCCAAGGGATTGCGGTAAGTGCAGGTGGAAATTTATCCTTTCCACCCATTGTAACAACTGACGGACAGATTTTGCACAATCATGGCAAAGGAAATGTTTTAAAGAAAGGTCAGATGTTGCTGGTTGATTGTGGTGCAGAAACAGCCATGCATTATGCAGGAGATCTTACCAGAACTTTTCCTGTAAGCGATAAATTTTCTTCGAGGCAAAAGGAAATGTACGATGTCGTTTTAGCATCGCATGAGGCTGCAATTGCAATGTTAAAACCTGGTGTTTTATATATGGATGTTCACATACATGCATGCGAAGTGTTGGCAGAAGGATTGAAGTCTGTCGGCCTAATAAGAGGTGATGTAAAAGAAGCAGTAAAGCAAGGCGCACATGCGCTTTTTTTCCAATGTGGACTTGGTCATTTACTTGGTTTAGATACGCATGATATGGAAGACCTTGGTGAGGAATACGTAGGCTATACAGACGAACTTAAAAAAAGTACGCAGTTTGGCTTAAAATCTTTAAGGTTGGGCAGAGCTTTAGAAGAAGGATTTGTATTAACAGTTGAGCCAGGTATTTATATCATTCCAGAGTTAATAGACCTATGGAAATCAGAAAATAAATTTACAGCGTTTATCGATTATGATAAATTGGAAACCTACAAGAATTTTGGTGGAATTAGAATAGAAGAAGACTTAGTAGTTACGGCTAGCGGTAGCCGAGTTTTAGGAAAGTCGCTTCCAAGAAACTCAGAAAATATAAAAATGAACGCTTATCCAAATATTTAATGAAAACTTTAGTATGCGTAGAACCGGGTTGTTTCGAATATCGATTGGCAAATAAACCCATATTGAAAAAAGGAAATTCTATTCTTGAAATAAAAAGAATTGGAATTTGTGGCACAGATTTACATGCTTTTGAAGGCGTACAGCCTTTCTTCAAATATCCAAGAATTTTAGGTCATGAATTGGCCGGAGAACTGGTAGAAATTAGCGATGCACCCGGATTTAAAATTGGAGATGCAGTTACCTTTATTCCTTATTTTAACTGTGGTACTTGTATCGCTTGCCGTATGGGAAAGGCAAATTGTTGTATAGATATTAACGTTTGCGGCGTGCATATAGATGGTGGAATGGTGGAATACCTTTCCGTGCCATCAAGTGCGCTAATACATGGAGACGGCTTAAGCTTTGATGAGCTAGCGTTGGTAGAGCCATTGGCGATTGGCGCGCACGGAATAAAAAGAGCGGAGGTAAAAAAAGGCGAATATGTACTTGTGGTTGGGGCCGGACCAATAGGATTAGGGACGATGGAGTTTGCGAGAATTGCCGGCGCTGAGGTAATTGCGCTCGACATTAATAACAAACGTTTGGAATTCTGTAAAGAAAAACTTAAAGTGGCACATACCATTAATGCGTCGGAAACTGATGTTATTAGGCAACTACAAGACATCACTAGTGGCGAAATGCCTACTGTAGTAATAGATGCTACAGGAAGTTTAAAGGCAATTGAAAATGGATTTAAATACATTGCCCACGGCGGGCGTTACGTCCTCATCGGACTTCAAAAAGGAGACGTTAGCTTCAGCCATCCTGAATTTCATAAAAGAGAAGCGACGCTAATGAGCAGCAGAAACGCAACGCGTGTAGATTTTGAACATGTGATAGCGAGCATGAAAAACGGGATTATTAACCCCTCAACCTATATCAATAAGCGGATTGCTTTCGACAGAATTAAGGACGAATTTAGAGAATGTTTAGACCCCGCAAACGAAGTGATAAAAGCAATGGTAGAATTCGGATACTGAGTTAAAATAAAAGATATGAAGAGGTATTGCCTAGCGCTCGATTTGTTTGATGATTCTAATTTAATCAACGAATATGTGTATTGGCATCAAACAGAAAATGGCTGGCCCGAAATTAGGAAAAGTATTTTAGATGCAGAGATTTTAGATATGCAGATTTATCGAACAGGTAACAGATTATTCATGATCATGGAAACGACAGAAAGTTTTAATTTTGAAAGAAAGCGAATCATGGATGCCGACAATCCCAAGGTTCAACAATGGGAAAAACTTATGTCGAAATTTCAACTGCAGCTTCCTTGGGCGAAGCCGGGCGAAAAATGGGTATTGATGGAGCAAATTTTCTCCCTTGTCTAATTAATCAAAAGGTAGCTTTCTAAAAGTCTGTAATCTGCACTTATAAAGTGTGATTTACGCAAACAAAATGCCGGTTTGCAAGAAAAAAATCGGGCGTAGGAAACAAATCTCTATCGCCGCAAGTGCTTTTTTAAGTTATTTTTAACACCACATAACAATAGAAATTTTAGCATTCAACGTGCAAAAAAATTTCATTAAAGAAAACAATCAGCAAATTCATCCATCCACACGAGTTTGAAGAAAAATCAATCTGCGTTTTATTTTAATTTAGATGTGCCTAACTAGATTAACCCGATAAAGGGGTAATTTCGGATGATCAGGTTAATATCCGATCATTATCTGTCAATAATGGGTCTAAATTTAACGTTTGGGTAACCTATTTTTGAATTGATGTAAATGATGTCACGGATTGGAAAGTTGTAACATTTGCGAAAGGTTTTCGAATCCATGTTGAATTTTTAACACCTTGATTTCCTAGATGTCAGTAATCAAGAACAAAATTTAGTATTGTAAGCGCTTTTCTTTCAGCCACGTAAAAAGGAAAGTAAATTTTTACAAGTGTAAAAATGCGCATTTCTCAGCCTAATTTTTCGCCTCTCCTTTATTAGATTGAGAATAGTGCTCAAACCAACACCTTAACCTAAACTACATTATCATGAGACCGACACTTAGAAAAGCCATCCCTGAAGTAGAAAATTCGTTTATAGTTAGAGAAGACTCAGGACTAAAAATGATTAATAATTGGCATTTTCATACAGAATGCGAGCTCCTATACATCAAGAAAAGTAAAGGCACATGGTTTGTTGGCGACTATAAAGGGCAGTTTGAGAGCGGTGATGTCATCTTTTTAGGTTCTGAGGTACCACATTCTTACAAACATGAAGACAAATATGTAGACGATAAAGAGGCTGAACGAGGACAAGCCTTGGTAACGTTGTTTTCTCCAGAGATATTTGGAGATTCTTTTTTAAATCTTCCTGAATCTAAGGAAATTAAGAATTTGCTCGAATTAAGTAAAAGGGGCATAAAAATTAAGGGGGGGAGTAAAACAGAAGTCGCTCAGATGATGGAAGACATTCAAAGCGCGCAAAAAGGAAGAAAATTGATAAGCCTGCTAAACATTCTCCAAATAATTGTAGAACGTGGTGAGTATGAGCTACTCGCAAGCGAAGGCTATTCTGGCCCAACAGAGCGGATGAATAACAGCCGATTGGATCTAATTATAAGATATACCTATTACAATTACCAAAAGCAAATAACGATAGAAGATGTTGCTTCGATGGTCAGCATGAGCGTTCACTCTTTTTGCAGATTCTTCAAAGAGAAAACCAATAAAACCTACATACAGTTTTTAATGGAGGTTAGAATTGGGCAGGCTTGTAAGTTTTTAATAGAAGACGATATGCATTGTGCCGAAGTAGGTTATATTTGTGGATATAACAGCATTTCTCATTTCAATCACCAATTCAAGGTGATGAAAAACAAGTCGCCTTTAGCATTTAAAAAAAGCTATTTAAACATATTGAGAGATCGACCTGAAATAAATTTCTTAGATAAGGAGTTATTTAAGAACTAGTTTTCTTCCTAGTGCGCTAAATGGTTTGGCTATCCTGTTTGAGGTTGATAGAATATTTTTTAATCTTCGCAAGAACGCATCTTTTATTTCAATGTAGAAATTAGCAACATAGCACAATCATTTGTAACTATCACGGTGTGTTTAGCGCACAACAACCTATAAATTTGTGAAATTGTATTTCAATAAAGGCAAAATTTCATGAAAAAGAACCGGATTTATCTGTTGTTGCTCAGTCTATCATTTTTCACTGTTGGCGTATCCGGACAGAGCCATTATCAACCCAATTGGAATTCTCTTAAAAAATATACGGTGCCAGATTGGTTTAGGGATGCTAAGTTTGGCATTTTTATTCACTGGGGTGTTTATGCGGTACCTGCGTATGGTGGTGGTGGAATATTTGGAGAATGGTACGGCAACGATATGTATCAAAAGGGTTCTGCAGCATATAAGCATCACATAGCCACTTATGGGACTCAAGATAAATTTGGTTACAAAGATTTCATTCCGATGTTTAAAGCAGAAAAGTTTGATGCTGATGCTTGGGCCAAATTGTTTAAAAAGGCGGGTGCTAAATACGTAGTGCCGGTGGCAGAACACCACGATGGCTTTGCAATGTACGATACAAAACTTTCTAAATGGAACTCGGTAAATATGGGGCCAAAGCGAGATGTGATCGGAGAATTGTCTACTTCTATCCGTAGGGAAGGGATGATTTTCGGCCTTTCATCGCACAGAGCGGAACATTGGTATTTTTTTCACAATGGTCGCGACATAAAATCTGATGTGAATGATCCGCAATTTGAGGACTTCTATGGGCCAGCTGCTAGCGGAGAAGATTCGCTCGAAACTACAAAAATTAGCCCCGTATTTCTAAATGATTGGTTGCTTAGAAATACAGAATTGGTAGACAAATACAAACCACAAATATTTTGGTTTGATTGGTGGTTAGACAACCCAAGCTTCAAACCATATCTTAAAACTTTTGCGGCATACTACTATAACGCCGGGTTAGCTATGCATAAAGGCGTAGTGCTTAATTATAAGAATACCGCTTTTCCAGACAGTGCGGCCGTGCTAGATTTCGAACGCAGTGGGGAAACACAAATTAGGGCTTTGCCTTGGCAATCTGATGATTCGGTGGGAGATAGATCTTGGGGTTATATAGAAGATGACCATTATAAAACTCCACAATTTTTGCTAGATGGGTTGATAGATATTGTAAGCAAAAATGGAAACCTACTGCTTAACATCGGCCCAAAAGCGGATGGAACGATTCCAGAAGTACAGCAAAATATTTTGTTAGAGATGGGAAAATGGTTAGACGTTAATGGAGAAGCCATTTACGGAACTCGGCCATGGAAGATATTTGGTGAAGGACCGGCAATGGCTGCAGCCGAAGAAAAAATCAAGCAAAATGCCGATAGTTACAAAGTAGCAGAGAAAGAGTTTACTGCGGAAGACATTAGATTTACTACAAAAGGAAATGTACTTTACGCAATTACACTAAAAATTCCGACAAAGGAAATTATTATAAAATCGCTCGGTAAGAAACTTTTTAAAGATAAAATAACATCAGTAAAACTTTTAGGTAATAAAAATCACATTCAATGGAAACAAGTTAATGATGCGTTGATTATCCATAGTATGACAGATTATCCATCAAATTATGCGGCGGCCTTTGCTATAAAAATCATTGAATAAAATGAGATTTCACCAAATATGTAAAAATGTAACGCTACTAATAAAGCTTTTTATCAGCGCAGTTGTATTGTTGTCCGCTCAATTAAGTGTTGCACAAACAACTTTTTCTGTAAAAAAAGAAGGTTATTATAAACCTGCTTTTTCTTACGGCGACAAAACACTTTTAGAAAGTCCAAAAGAAGGATTGTGGGCCATTGCCACGGGATGGCAAAATGATTGGAGTGCAGATTGGCATTATGCGCAAGCAGACAGCATGCTTAAAGTTGGTGATTGGACAGTGCTTTTCGGTAAAATTAAACTAGCAACCGGAAGTTGGATTTTAAGAGATAGTTATCGTAAAGAAGGCGATAAAATTAAATGTATTAGAAGATTTGAATGGCATGGAAAAGAAGCCTTAGACAAAATTACGTTATCCATTAGATGGGCTTTGCCATCTTACACCAATGAAATTTTTATGCCAGGTATTATGTATTATGCCAATCCATCAGGTTATAAAAATTGCAACACTTGCGTGGCAACTTTTAATAATACAAATGCACCCGAGGCATTATTTGAAGAGCATAGATTTTCGATGCCATTCGTTTCGGCAGAGTTAACGGACAACAATAATAATTACGGAGTTTCTTTGCACACTATGCCGTCACTTGCTCCCTACGGCAATGTACCAGATCAATGGTGGTCTATGGGTGTTAGTGCGAGGAATAATACAACAGAATTAGATTTATTGTCTGGCCCGATTGTGATGAATGGACAAAAAAGTGTCTCAAAAGCGCTTCAGGATAAGTCGCTCCCTTATGAAAATACTTGGCTAAATATAAAGCCGAATGCCATCATAGAAAAGATTTTTTTTATAGAAGTCCATCCAGCACCACAAAAAGGATTTGCATTTAAAAAAGCAATGGATACCAATATTGATATTTATAAGCCTTTCTACAGCGCAAATCTGCCGAGTTTTAAGGAGGTGATAGCTTCTAAATATCAATTTGCAAATACAAGGTGGTTTCAAGATAGTAAGAGTGCTGGGTTTGGCATGTATCAATTTAGCAAATACCCAGAATATGTAATGGGTTGGTGCGGTCAGGCTGCCTCTCTGGGTTTTGCGCTTCAGGAATTAAAACCGATTTTAAAAGACACGAAAATCGATAATCAGGTTCAAAGTTCTTTAGATTTTCTATGCACTTCGCCCTTCAACGAAAGAGGATTTATGCAAAACTTTGTGGCTGAAAAAGTTAAGTGGGAAGAACAGGACAACGTTTCGCAAGGGCAAGCCATGTATAATTTTGCAAAGGCAATAGAATCTGCGAGGAAAAATAAAAATTACAAAACAGCAAAATGGGAAATCTTTTTAAAGAAAGCTTCCGATATCCAGGCTGAAAGAATTTTGTCTGCCGACTGGAAACCCAACTCCACGAACGAAGCTTTTTTTATTGCGCCGTTAACGTTAGCGTGTAAAATGTTTAACAGAAAACAGTATGGTCTAGCAGCCCGTAAAGCAGCAGATTATTATGCTATGCGTCACCTATCTATGAAAGAGCCATATTGGGGAGGTACTTTAGATGCAAGTTGCGAAGATAAAGAGGGAGCTTGGGCGGCTTTTCAAGGTTTTTTAGCGATGTATGAATTTTCTAAAGAGCAAAAATATCTAGATTACGCTACCCACGCAGGTTACGTTACGCTAAGTTACATGGTAGATTGGGACATTACAATGCCCCCATCTAGACTTGCAGATCATCATTTTAAGTCGAGTGGTTGGACAGTTGTTTCTGCACAAAACCAACACTTAGACGCATTTGGTGTTTTCTTTAGTCCGGATGTTTATAAATTAGGGAAGTATTTGAAAGATGAACGGTTGCAAAAGATGGCTTTACTAATGTTTCGCTCGTGCGGACAAATGATTGATCCCTTCGGTTCTCATGGTGAACAAATCCAGCACACCAATTTTGCACAAGGAGGAGATTTATCTAATGTCTACACTTTTAGAGGTGGCTACGTGGAACAGTGGACCGTATTTTGGTTAACCGCTCATTTTTTAAATGCTGCTGCACGTTTCAATCAAATTGATCCGCAAATACTACAAGATTCATCCTACAATTAAATCCTAATAAATTATTTTCCTTATCCTAAACCATGAAAAATTATAACCTCTCAAAACTCATAGTTGGCTTCCTAACGATCTCTTTTGCATCTCAATCTTTTCAGGTTTCTGCCCAAAATAAAAGTGATGTGCCATTAAAGCAATTACAAGAAGGATTACATGGGTATATTTCTATGAATATGCCTAAACAACAAGAAGGTTATGGTTATGGCGTAAGCTTTTACGTGAGCGCTTGGCCATTAGTAGAAAAGGCGATTGCAGATTTCCAGATCGGTCTTCCTGGTACTTGGATTGCCCCAGAAAACAGAGGTTTCGAGGATCCACTGTGCCCAGTAGGTACCTATGCGAGAGACAACTGGCCTCAAAGAGGTCCGTCTTACCGTGATGTTTTTCAAACCATAGAAGGGAGTTTAGGTTTTTGGGGAAGTACACAATTTGGTTCTACCACCGCAAAATATAGAATGAATGGTACCGCTAATTGTTACGATTCCGAAATTTCATCGCCAGGATGGGGTTTTGGAACACCAGTGGCTTTGCAAAGTGATAAAATGGGAATAGCACAACTTAGTAATCATCTAATTATACCTCCTGATGGAGTTACTTTTGTTAAAGGTACATCAGGCCAGTTAATGGGTAACGCATGGATGGCCTTGCCAATACTTCCTGCGCACGCAAAAACACCAGATCAAGCACCTACGGGAGATCAAAGCTGGACGTGCTTTTTAAATGCAACAAATTTTAAAGGTCCAATAGCTTTTTATATCCCTAGAGTTTGGAGCAGAATAGCCGATAAATATCCTACAGCAGAAGGCAGAACTTTAGATACTAGAGAAGGTGTTGTTGGCGCTGGAGCGATTGAAATAAATTCGGTACCAAAGTTCGAAAGCAAAGATAAGAATGGGGTGGTGTACACAAAAATACCAAAATTACAGTTTCCTGTAAACAAAGAAGGTGTCACAACCCTAATGCAAGACGCTACCATTTACACGAAAGACGCATTATTCAATCCATTGCAAGCTTCAATTAATGATGGCGGTAAACTTCCAACACAATTTAAGACAGATGCTGCTTTAATGCCTGAGTGTAAAACGAATCAAACAAATTATGATCAAGGACCAAACGCAACACCAATTAAAGGTGTAGATTCTTACTTTAACGAAACCATGTTAGGCAAGTCTTCTTATGGCTTAAAATGGAAAAAGACGGCGAAAAATGGTTTGGCTTATTTTCCACAATACTTTAAAAAAGAGGGAAATAATATGATTGCAGTTGATGCATCAGAAGTACCGAAAGAAACAAGATTACAAGAGCAGAATTTTAAAGCAGCGAGGGTTGGTAGACCATATACTTCTCCAAAGGTTAAAGGTAATAACTGGAATGCTCCCGGACCAACATCTGGTCCATTTAAAACAACATTAAGCGATGGATCAATCGTTACTTACAGCTGGTATAAGTTTGTAGATCAGCCCTCATTGCAAGCCTTAAAATTAACAGACGCAGAAAAGCAAGACATCCAAAAGAGAGTAGAAATGATCCATAAAGAATGGACCTCTGATAAAACTTATATGGCAGCTCCAACAAGTGGTGAACTTGCCACTTTGGATAAAGCAATAATTGTCAATCCGCCGAAAGGCCTAGAATATGGATATGTGCCGATTGTAACTAAGCAAGAGGCTTCTAAATAGAAACGATTAAAAACATATGGCTCATCTCAGGTCATGATATTTAAAAAAAGTGTAGCTCCTAACACGACACACATACAGCTCACTGGCCGCAAAGTTATTTAAATGGCTTAATTCTACCCTTATCCTAAGAGGGCTGTAATCCAATGCCTTAGAGAATTGGAAATTTCTATAGCCCAATAAATCTGATTGAGGTTTAAAGATTTTTACGTGATACATAAATTTCTCAATTAAATAAGTTAGTCATCTGTTAAAAAATGTTAAAATAGGACAAAGGATTGCCAATATAGCTCAATTCTTTCTCGTCATCCTCACGTAATTTAGCTGTAACAAAAGTGAAGGCTTTTCTATAAAGTACCAAAATCATTCTCAATTACAGATGAAAAAACCAAAACTAATATTTCTGATTTTGCTGCTGTCTGTTGCGGCAGTAGCGCAAAGGAGGGTAACGGGTACAGTAAAGGACTCGAAGACGGATTCTCCCATTCCAGGGGCAACTGTGATGTTGAAGGCAGAAAAACGAACTACCCAAACCAAATCTGATGGAAAGTTTGAAATGATGGTTCCGGCTGGGAAAGTTAGTCTACAGATCTCCTATATAGGTTATCAAGGAAAAACAATTACGATTAATGAAAGTGAAACTTCTGTTTTAGTTAGCTTGTTAGAGTCAACAAGTCAAATGAACGATGTAGTCATTATCGGAATGCAACGCCAAACCAGGCGAAATACAGTTGCCGCCATCTCGGGAATAAGCAGTAAAGATATAGAAGACAAACCCGTTGCAAGTGTAGACGTATTGCTTCAGGGGCGCGTATCCGGAATGAACGTTCAGGTTAACAGTGGTCAACCAGGTGCTACACCCACAATAGTAGTAAGGGGGAATTCGAAAGTAGGTACCAACATCGGCGATAGAGACCCGTCTTTAATTCAAGCCCAGTCGATTAGTGGTCCATTGTATGTGATAGATGGAGTGCCGATAGATCCTGCAGACATCTCAAACGTTCTCACTTACACGGGCACAAATTTTTTAGCCGGAATTAATATTAATGACATTCAAGAGGTATTAGTCCAAAAAGACGCAGCGGCAACTGCTGCTTGGGGATCTAGGGGTGCTAATGGTGTAATTTACATCACCACAAAAAAAGGCACCTCTAAAACCCCGATTTTTGATGTGGATGTGCAGAGCGGAATAACAACAAAACCTCCTTTGTTGCCCACACTTACCGGTGCTGCAGAAAGAGAAGCTAAAGTTAAATTATTAACAGAATACGCCACCCAACCCAGCCAATTGGCAAATTTGCCGCAGCTTTTAGCAGATAGCCTAAATCCATATTACAACAATGCAACCGATTGGCAGGGGCTATTTTACAGAACTGGTCAAACGAAGCAAATTAACGCCACCATGTCTGCCGCTTCGGACATTATGAATTATAGAGTAAGTATGGGTTATTATAATGAAGATGGAATTATAAAGCAAACAGGTTTTCAAAGATATTCTGTAAGAGGAAATTTCGGTTTTACAATTAATCCCAAATTTAATGCACAATTAATTCTAGGTCTTAGTAGAGCAGACAATCAATTAGGACAAAAATTTTATAGCCGACTAGATCAAGCAAATAATTTGAATGTTACCCCATTTAGTGGCAACAGGCAGCCAAGTTCGTTGTATAGATTAAATGAGTTCGACATAAATAACTATTTAGGTCAGTCTAGCAAGCTCAGAAATTTAAGTGGAGACAGTAATTACAGTGGCTCTTTAATGGCAAATTATGATATTTTGCCGGGTTTGAGATATACATTACAGGGTTCTGCGATTATCCATACCATATCCAGAGATTATTTTCGACCATCAAATATAGATGCGGTTGCATTTTCTCAAGATGCAGAGGCGTCAACCCCATCGTACGCAGAGTCTAATAGGGATTCTTACGACACCTATTTATTGGGAAACACGTTGAACTATTCAAAGCTTTTGGAAACTGGAGCAGGGCACAAGCATAATTTGAACGCCACCTTAACTCAGCAATTTAATAGTATTGTAACAAGTGGAGCTGTTTTAGGAGGTTACAACACGCCATCCAATAACATTCAAGTGGTTTCAGGTATTCCTCAGTCAGATAGATTAGGGTTCTCTACTTATCAAAAAGATGCATTATTGTCTTTTATTGGACAGTTACAATACGACTATGATGGCAAATATTTATTCTACGGGTCATATAGGGGGGATGGATCCTCTCGTTTCGGTGCAAATACTAAATGGGGTTATTTTCCTGCATTTGGAGTGGGTTGGATAGCATCTGACGAAAAGTTTATGGCTGGAATTAAAAATGTGGTAAATTTTCTAAAAGTTAGATTTAGTTATGGGGTATCAGGAACCCAAGCGGCAGATTATTATGCACCTTATAACAGCTACAATGTATCTGGTACCTACAATGGTCAGCAAGCAGTGCAACCAGATTTTAATAATGGGTTAACAAAAAACAACCTAACATGGACAAAATCGCTTCAGAAAAATTTGGGTATTGAATTAAACCTATTTAATAGTCGAATCAATATTGTTTCAGAATTTTATGATAAGTTAGATAGAGACGGCATATATAACTTTCAACTTCCTTTTTTTACAGGATATAATTCTGTTAAGTTTAATGCAAGAGATTTATGGATAGACAATCGTGGCATAGACCTGTCTATAAATACTAGAAATCTTTCTTCGCAATCTAAGCTTCAATGGGGATCAACAATAATCTTGACATTTAATAGAAACCGCATCGCTAAACTTCCAAATGAGAATCGGACGTTTGCTCAGGATGATTATTATGGCATTTCTCGTCTGTATCAGGTAGGGCAACCTATCTATGCATTATTTCAAATGCAATATGCCGGCGTGTACAATCATCAGAGTGAGATTCCCTTTAATCCAATTACAGGAAATGTCCTAACTTACTTTAAGGGTTACAATCCGATACAACCGGGCTATCCGAAATGGATAGACGCCAATGGCGATGGTGATGTTTGGAGCGGCGAGGATAATGGAGATCAGTTTGGAGATAGGGTGCCAACCGGTGATCCAAACCCCAAGTTTACAGGCGGTTTTTCAAATGACTTTACTTACAAAAACTTTTCACTTTCTATTGCCAGTGTTTTCAGTTGGAAACGAACGGTAGTCAATACGTTTTTTCAAAGCCAAATTGATAATATTTTTTACGGCGGAGGTGTTAGCCCGTTGGCGACAAATAGACTGCCAGATCTGACAGGTTTAGACTATTGGACACCAAAAAAAGCTTTAGATCCAAATTACAAAGCTAATTTCCCATCGTTAACTCCCTATGGTGGGTATTTCTATCAATTTTTTCCCTTCACCAATCAGTTCAATGTTGATGGAAGTTACTTTAAGGTTAAATATGTAACATTAAGTTATTTATTGCCAGCTAAGTTAATTGAGCGACTTAAAATAAAAAGCGCAAGTGTAAGTGCGCAAATGGCGAATATACTTACGATAAAAAATAAATTGAACACAATGCCTGACCCAGAATTGGTAGATCAATTTGGAGTTTATAGTGGCAATGTTTATCCGCAACCAAAAGTGCTTACGTTAGGGTTAAATGTGAAATTTTAACAAAGGTTTACTAGTACAATATTATTTAATTTCTGTTTATGGAAATTATGAAAATAAAAACTTAAAAGTTCCTTCGATATGAAAAAATTGATATATGTTCTTGCAATTGGGTTTATGACCATTTGTTCAGTAAGTTGCAAGAAAGCATTGAATGCCCCGCCGATAGATTCTACCTATGGATCTGAGTTTTGGACTTCGAGAGCCTCGGTAGAACAAGCAACAGCTGCGATGTACGGGCAGCTGCGGTACGGATTAAGAGGTTCTCTAGGAGCCGATCAGGGAGAGTCTTCTTATTTTGTATTTGGCGATCTTGTGGCTGGTTTATTTAAGCCGGCAGGTGGAGATACTTTTTTAGGCTACGGCTTGTCATCTACTCCTTCAGTAAGTACTAAACCTTGGAATTTTTCTTACACTCCATATTGGGAGAATGACCTGCAAAATTGGTCTAGGTTTTATAGGGTGATCGCGCAATGTAATCTAATTATGAAGAAAGTTCCCGAGATGCCTACCTCCCTTTTTCAAAGTAAAGCCCAACAAAACTCCTATGTCGCTGAGGCAAAATTCGTTCGCGCATACACTTATTTTACGCTTACCAGAATTTGGGGTGATCCTGTTTACGTAGGTGCTACTTACGATGATGTAGATTATGGAAAAATTCCTCCTGTACCACGTTCTCTAGAATCTGCCGTTTTAGACAGTTGTTTAAGAGATTTAAGATCTGCAAAATCGGCTCTTTCTTTTTCCGGAGGTGATCCAAAGCAGACTACAAGAGGAAATAGAGGAAGTGTAAGCGCATTAATGGCTCATATTTTCGCATGGAAACACAACTACGATAGTGCTCATTATTATGCACAAGAAGTAATTACAAAAGGAGGCTATAGTCTAGAGCCAATGAGCAGTTATTTGAATATTTGGAAAGGTCAGGTATCTCGAGAAAGTATTTTTGAAATGCCTATGCAGTTTAGTGCAAACGATCCGAATTTTAAAGACCGAGGTAGTTTTGCTGAAGCTACCTTTGCCGGCTTTGGAGGATTTTTAAAGGGGCCAGCTGTAGATAATGTTAGAAGTAGCTGTTGGATAGCACCAAGTGGAACATTTATTGATTTTAAAGATAAGACAGTTTCAACGCGAGACAGTTTGCCAGCAACAACTTTGTTTGACACGGTAAGAGACGAAAGAACCAAAAAGGCCCTAAAATTAATGAACGCATCTGGCGGCGATCCCAAAGGTTACATGCTTTTAAAATACAGTACCTTTAATTATCAATCTCCTGACACAAAGTCTTATCCGTACATAAGTAATAATTTAGTATTGTTTAGATTATCAGACATGTACCTTTTAGATGCCGAAGCCTTGGCATACAAAGGAGACTTGGCAGGAGCAAGAAGGAATTTAGCTTTTACCCAAGATCGGGCTGGAATAAATACTTACACGGTGCCTACAAATCCTTTTGATATGCAAGAGGAGGTAATTAAGGAAAGAGGTAGGGAGTTTATTGGAGAAGGCATTTGGTTCTATGATTTAATCCGAAATGAGAACCCACCTGCCGGCCCACATACCCATACGTGGTTAGAATTTTTAGGTTATCCAAGGGATCGAGTATCAGTAGAAAATCGCGGTTATTATTGGCCAATTGACATGAATACCTTGTTTCCGTATGATAATTTGTTAACTCAGAATCCATGGTGGAAAAACAATGCTGGAAGATACTAATTGACTTAACTTAAATCAAAATTTTAGAAACTTAACTTTTATTTCATGAAAATAAAAAAGAATTACTCAGCAAATATCATTTTGGCTTTTCTAATAATTGCAGTCTGTATTTTTTCCTGTAAAAAAGAATACATTACAGGAGGGCAACCTACTAATGTAGATAAATATAAAGAGGTGACTACCTTTGATTATTTAAAAAGCACACAACAGTTTGATACGCTAGCACAGATTATCGAGGCCGGAAATTTGCAGGCCAACATAAATGAGGCAGGAACACTTTTTGCCGTTTCAAACAGTGTAATCTTTAGTTATTTAAACCAAAGGACACTTTATCTTCAAGAAAATTTTGACGCAAACGCTAAGTTTACCTTAGATTCTTTAAAATATTATATAAAAACCAATAAGAATGGAACAAGAGACTCCCTACTGATGTATTTTATTCCTGGTGAAAAGTTAACGGCAGATAAGCTTAGTAATAACGGCAAGGTTTATCAATCTGGGTTGGCTGGTAATAAAGTGGCAGTCTCTTACGAATTCACTAAAGATGGAAATCTTGGCTACACGAATTTGGTTTCAGGAGTGCCACAAGTCGTGTATTTTACACAATTATGGAAACCCTACAATATCGATCAGGACAATACGGCAGCAGACGTTCCAAACGATGTAGGTATTCATACCTTGGTACAAAGCGCTTTCATAACTACTAAAACAGGGGTGGTAAACTCACTCAGACCTTTTAACAATCTTTTTTATTACGGGGAAAGATAATTTTAGATAAAAAAATGAAAAAATATATCATATACATCGCAACTCTAACAATGACAATGGGGTCATTCGTTTCTTGTACAAAGATTCAAGACGGTTTTATTAGTCCTACAATACAGTATTCTCCATCTTTGTTAGTTATAAAGAAAGGGCAGACAGGAGCATCGAATGGCTTAGTTCCAGATGGGTCTAGTCTGCCATTACAAGTTAGATGGGTGCATATTTACGATGCAACCGGAAAAATTGTCGATGATTTTTTTAATAAAACTTATAAAGTAGGCGTTTGGACAAAAGCGTATGATCCGAAGACGGATATAACCTTCGCCGCTATAGCTGCCAAAAGAACAATTGCTGATTTACAGCCAATTATAGTTAATCCGTCGAGTGGTGTAATTGAAGCTAATAGTGCCTCCTTTAATATTCCTACAGGAAGCTATACCATGGATATCGAGGTGAAAAACCAGGTTGGGACTCAGCTATTGAAAAATGCAATGGCATTACAATTTGTCGATGCAGCGGCCATAGAGCTAGCGCCAGAGTCTGGCGTCTTTGCTGCAGGAAGAGCTGTAGCAGGAACTTCTAAGGTAACATACTTTTTTAACGGAGATAAAAATCCTTTCGTTTCATATTCCATTAACAGAATTGGAGATGCTCCAAATACATTTTCGTTAAAATTTGTGGATAGGAATGGTGTTGCTTTCAATCCGAAAACAGGCGAAGTAATTAAAAGACCGGCAGCAGGCTTAGATCCTCAACCGCCTTTTTTGCAGAATCTGCAAGACTATGCGCCAGATACATATCAAGCGACGGATGATGCGATCAAAATAGAGTATCCACTCGTTCCATTTCCAATTGCATCTTTAGGTAATGGTTTTAACATGTATTACCATATTAAAACTACTGCCGTAAAAATCGATAGTACAAATGCCTGGACATCAAACCCAAATGGCGAATTTTATAAAGGTACTGCCGATCCCCGCTACTTAGGAACATATCTTTTAGGAGAGTTCGATTATTCAATTCGTGTTCCAATGAGGATTAAAATTCCTGGAAACTATGAATTAACGATAAAAATTCTCAATGTGGTACACAGATAATTAGAAAAATTATTTTGATCACCAACCGATTGGATGGAAATTTGCGCTTCTAGCAAAAAGAAGATTCTATGTGGCGAAAGATAGCTCCTAGCTTAGGCAGATGTCCATAGAAAAACCAAATCTAGTCCTTTAAAGTATGCCATTCAAGGTATCGTAATAACGTCATCTGCAGGTTATCAATATTGACACATGTTGGCAAAGTTATTCGATTTGACGAAAAAAGCTTGGCTTACCAATTGTGGAGAAAATTCTCTCCCATTCGCTGTCTTAATGGATCCTCAAGCAATTATTCAACTGGATAATTTGAGTATTCGCTAAATGCTTATAGCGCTGTATGCAAAAAAAAGGAGTAGCTCTTTACAGTTCATACACACCAACCGGACCGATGTTGCAGATTTTAATTAGGCAGGAGATAGTAAAAGAAAGACGTTCACTTTAAGAAAAAATTCAGCGGCAGGCTTTGCTAATTTTTCTATTGCAGAGTCCTATGGTTATTACAGTTGTAGAAAAGCGTTTTAACTGCTTAAAATCGATGGAAGTATAAGTGCCATATCTTGCTTCATAGACAGCGATAGGAAAATCGACAGAAAGACTTCACTTCTTATAGGAAATATGTTAGACTGGAAATAGGCAATGCATATTCTAGTAGATAGATCGACTACGGCGATTTACCAAAATAAATCGATTGATGCATATGATGTTCATATTGTCTCCACACAATTAGAGGGTGTAATAAAAGTGTCAGTTAAAGAAGTAGCTGAATTTGCAATTATAATAAAACTGACCTCCGATGAGCAAAATATAAAAAGGGTGAAACGATTGACATACTCGTAAAAGGCGAGGACATTCAAAACGTTAACGCTTTAACGTTTCCAAAATCTTATAATACGCAAGAATATAAATTAGACGGTAGGGGCAGGTTAAAAGTTGGGAATGTGGAAAATAGACCGACGATAGATTGCATGCTAAGCACGAAGAAGCAATGTTTCCAACTTTTGTAAATATTGGGATAAAGGAAGTTTTTAATGGCAATCAAAATCTCTTTAATAGTAAACAAAAGGCGAAGCTACACATCACCTTAGTTTAAAAGCTACAAATGATATCTTGCTTAACACCGGATTAAACTTCCTAAACATTTGAACTAGAAAGAACTTTAGTTATTTTTTAGGTAACATACTCTTTTTTCTAAAAGATTGAGAAAATACTGTTTCCAATGTCTGTGGTGTTACAAATCTATGTTTTACTAAGTGAGCAGTTAAAATTTTAAAGGATGTCTGATTTGAAGCCACTTATAGCAAATTTATTCTTGATAATTTTAAACCAAGAAAAACTCGTCGTAAAGCATCAGTATCGAGTTAATTTACGCAAGAACAGTTTATTACGATCGACTACTTGCTCGTTTTATAAAAATGTTTACGTAAACATATTTGATTTTAATTTTTAAATGCTATCTTGTGCTAATAACTAAATGTGTTTTAAAAAAGGGGTCGAAAATAAAAATTTGACTATCAATTAGGACATTGCCAAAACTCAAACCAAACGACTATGATGCAAATTTACTACTCCCTACTACCGAAATTTTTAAACCTTACCGTCCAATACCTAACCTAGCCCGCTCTGGATTAAATTAGGGTATTTCTTTAAGATCAATTATTAATAATTTTCAAAAATGGTTAAAAATTCTATAAAGGTTTTTTTTGTGTCATTGCTATGTCTATTAATTAGCGTTTGCGCCCACAGTAAGTGTGTGCATATACGCTATGCTTCCTATAGGGATGTGGTTCCTTACCAAGACACTTTGAAACGTCCATCGGTAACAGACACAATCAAAATAGATACGATTGGGCGGATGGTTCGTGCATTGCAAAATTATAGATCGGTGCGAGATACAATCAATATCAAAACATCAGCTCAAATTCCTAACCTATCACTACAGCAAATTATTAAAGGGAATCTTGCTGGCGTGTATGTACAAGAAACAACTGGAGAGCCAGGTACCGAGCAGAGTTTAATTATTAGAGGGCCTTCTGGTTTGATGTTCAATAAAAAGGACTTTACCGCTTTGCAGCCCGTGGTTTATTTAAATGGTGTTCCGTTAGCGCAAGACAATGCATTCGCGTATGACGTTCAACAATACGATTACAATAGAATTGGGCCGGCAAATAACTTATTGTCTCAAGTAAATATTGATGATATTGAGTCTATTAGTGTTGTTAAAGATCCTGTAGCCTTGGCTAAACTAGGACCTAATGCGGTAAACGGAGCTATATATATAACTACCAAGCAGGCCAAAAGTGGCGCAAGAAGTATTGGCGTAAATTCGTATTTCGGGTTTGTAACGCCCCCAAGTGTTTATACCACAAATGGATCTTTTGAAAACGATTTTAGGGCCCCATTTTATCAGAAGTACGCAACAGCAGAAAATAAAGCAAATTATCCTACTTTTTTATCAGATAAAACCAATAGCGACTATTTTGGATCTTCTAACTGGAATGACCTCTATTACGAAGCCGCACCGTCTTACAATGTAAATTTGGGCATTTCAGGCGGTACAGAGCGTGCTAATTTTCGTTTTTTCGGCGGCGGAACTAAAAATGCCGGAACTGCAGACAATACTGGGTTTGATAAATACAACCTTTCTGTCTCGGTAAATATGGCTCCATTTAAATGGTTAACTGTCTCTACCATTGTAAGTACCGCCAGGTTAGATAGAGACAGAAATAGAAGTCTAAGAGATCGCTTCGCGGAAGCGCGTTACATTCCTGATTTGCGTGTGCCTATTTCACCTAATACATCTAATTATTCAAATTATTTAAAAGAAGTAGGAAAGAGCTCCGATCTAAATAGATCTACCGTATTAAATGGAAATCTAACGGTTGCTGCCAATTTGGGTAGGTTAAAGCTCAGTTCTTCTTTCATTGTTGATTATTCTGAAGGAGTTCGTGATTATTTCGTGCCCTCAACATTAATGGCAGGGTCTAGTTTTGTATCTACGTATTTTGGCTATAATCAGCGTCTTTTAATAAGTAATGTAGCGAGTTACGATTTTGATTTGAAGAATAGCAACCACCACTTAACAGCCCAGGTTGGTCAACAATTTCAAGGCGATAATTATAAATACAATTACACTAGAGGTTATAATGGGCCAAACGACTTTATCAAGATTATCCAAGTTTTAGGAAACGTGTACAATAACGATGGTAGTGTTAATACCGGTTACTTAAATTCTTATCCAAATTTTTATGCCTTTAGGTTTTTAGACAATCTGGAGAGCAATTTGTTCTCGGTCTATGGCAGTGCAAACTATAAATACAAAAACTTATTTGATTTTGATGCAATAGTACGTAGAGATGGAACTTCAAACGGACAACCAGATAGCCGTTGGGTTACAACTCCAGCGTTTAGTGCAGCTTGGCATTTAGGAAATCAGTTTTTATCTTCCAACAACACCTTACAAACTTTGGATTTGAGCGCTGGCTGGGGACGTACTGTTCGTGCGTTTTTAGATGACCGATTTGCCGCCGGACCACAATTCCGATCAGAAGGTGGTTGGCCGTCAGAACCAACAGTAGCAGGTTATGCGTCCATTGTTACTGCAAATAGACCCTATTCTAGTGGATATGTAGGATATGGGCTTCCTTTGCCATATGCAGACCGTACAAACATTACGCTCTCCTCCACACTATTAGATGGAAGATTGAGTTTGGCATTGACTGCAATACAACAGAGATGATAGGCAGCAGGTAGTTAACGCGCCTGTACCACAAGAACTTGGTTATACCAATTCCTATCGGTCAGGTCTAGCTGTTAACAATAAAGGTCTAGAGCTGTTAACAAATGCAAATGTAATTAAAGCCAAAAGTGGCTTAAACTGGGTTACCGGACTAAATCTAGCTTTTAATCAAAACAAAGTTACCGCGCTGCCAGACGGTTTAAACGAATTGGTTTATCAGGGCAATAAAATTCAAGTTGGTAAATCTGTAGGAAGTTATTGGCTATATTCAAATGTTGGTATATACGATACGGATGCGCAAATTCCTTCTAATCCATCAAACGGACAAAAAACAACTTTTAAAGGAATTGCGCTCCAAGCTGGAGATCCAAGGTGGGTGGATTATAACAACGATTATCGAATTGATGAAAATGATAAGGTTATAACGGGTGATCGACTTCCAAAATTAACCGGAGGGTGGAACAATACCGTTAGCTACAAGAATTTTGACTTAAATGTTAATGTTTTTTTTGCCGTCGGACAGAAAGCCATTAATCAATTTGATGCGAGTCGTTACGATTTTATAAACAGAGAAGCAGCAAATGATATATCTGCCGTTAGAGAGATTTCCTCCTGGCAAGCCTTCGATAACGCTAAAGATTATCCAATATACAATCCTTTTAGTTCAGCAGTTCCATACAGACAAGATCAAGATTTGTTTTTGGAGGATGCCTCATATGCCAAATTAAGGTCTCTAACGTTGGGTTACAATTTCACTAAAGTATTTACGAAAGTGGGTGTAAAGCGTGCTTATCTATATGGTACCGCAATGAATTTATTAACAATAACAAAGTTTTCGGGAGTAGATCCAGAATTGGTAGGCTTTAACGGGATTTACGACGGGGCGAATATGGTTATTCCAAGAACGTTTGTGCTCGGTTTTAAATTGGATTTATAGATATAAGGAATATTATGATTTATAAGAATATGTATAATAATCAATTTGCCAAAACCAGTGTAGCTGTAGCAATATTATTAGCTGGGATATTGGGCTTTTCTTGTAAAAAGATAGACAACGTTCAGTCAGCACATTTACAAACTGAAGTGCAAAACTGGAAGACCACGGCAGATGGTAGAACAAATTTATTCGGTGCGTACGGGTTGATGAGGTCGGCGCTCGCATCAGACAATACACAGTGGCTAATGGGTGATTTAAGAAAAGGAGATTTTATTTCGACAGGTAGACAGGATTTAAACGCAATTATCGAGGGGCGTTTGAATGCTTCTTACCCAATCATCAACCGACTTTCTAATTGGAGAAGGTTCTATGCGGTAATCAATGCGTGCAGTATTTTCATAGAGCGTTCTGGCGAAATTATAGCCAACGATGCAAGGTATACAAAATTGAATAATCAGGTAGATATTGCACAAGCTAAAACACTCCGTGCACTGGCATATTTTTATTTAGTGCGTACGTGGGGAGATGTTCCGTTGCTCATATCATCAAACGATGGCGAATTTATAAAAGTGCCGCGAACTTCTCAAAGCAGAGTGCTTTCTTTTTGTAAATCAGATTTAATGGATGCTGCGCAAGTGCTACCTTTTAGGTATGGAGATACAGATGCAATCTTACCTGGACTATACTACGGCGCTGATTTAGCACAATGGCAAGGTGCGGCTTTTACAAGAATATCTGCCTATTCTTTGTTAGCTCATGTTGCCGCTTGGGAGCAGAATTATATAGATTGTGAAGTTTACACCAAATTTGTTATCGACAACTATCCAAAATTAGGAAACGGCGGCTATGGTACCATTCGCTATCTTGGTATAAACGAACTCACTGCAACTTTTCCTGATGGTGATTCTGAAGAGGTGAACCCTTTCGTTTACCAAAGACAAACAAATTTAATCGGTTTTTCTTTTGAGTATGGAGCCAACAGTGCAACAACTACTGGCCATATAGAGGAACTGACTTTAGCACAGCCTATTATTCCAAAAACAAAACCAGAAATTTTTATACCAAAGGACAGTATCAGAACTATATTTACAGACCCTAGAGATTTGAGGTTTAGTGTAGATTCTGTAGCTACGATAGACGCACAGAGAAATGATAAGTTAGCGCTCGTCTATCAGCCGTATTATTTCACAAGTTTCTCTTCAGAAAGACCAATTTTTAGTAAAATTAGATCCGTCGGTGCATCAAAAGCGAGTGATAATTTCTTGATGTATTCCTCTTCCATAGTATTTACAAGGTTAGAAGAAATTACGTTGTTGCGTGCGGAAGCCCTAGCAGTATTAGGCCAACGTAGCGATGCAATAAATGCGCTAAACCGTGCAGCGCAATTGCGAGGAACTGCGCCGTTCTTAGAATCATCTACTAAAGATGTATTAACAGCAATTTTTGCTGAACGTAGACGCGAATTGATGGGTGAAGGTTGGAGATGGTATGACATTATTCGATACAACAGAATCAAAAAACCTTCTGGGCCCTTCATGTACAAACAAGGCGTTCCTCTAACATTTGCCCAGGCACAATCTGCTGGCGCAATTTACTGGCCTGTTTCGCAAGATGTTATCACTGCTAATCCATCTATTACGCAAAATGCTTTTTGGCAATAAGTTTAACATCAATCATATGAAAATGAGGAAAAACAAATATATTTTAGTACTGCCAATGTTGCTCCTAGTAACTTTCAGCATACTGTCTTGTAGTAAAGAATCTCCCTTCTACAACAAGAAGAATGAGCTACAACAATTTAATGGCAACGCAATCGACTATTTACGTGCTCAAACACCTACTTATGATTCCTTATTAAAGGTGTTAGATAGGTTGCCAGATTTAAAAGATACGTTGCAGAACCAGCAAGTAACCTTGTTTGCAGCAACCAATGAAAACTTTATCGCTGCGTTAAAAAGCTTAAATTTTTATCGGCAACAACAGGGCAAACAACTTCTTAATTTAACCAATGTAAATCTGGCTGAGCTTGATACCATGACCTGTAAGTATATTGTGAAAAAGCAATACTTAACAGATGACTTTAAAACTTTTTTAGACGGAATTTATGTAAGCAGCGTAAAAGTAGGCGAACAGATGCACATAGAATACAATAAAGAAAATGCGTCTGGGTATGTAGGCGGTGGAGCTCAAGTGGTAAAATATTCTGATACTAAAAGTGGATTCGTAAGAGCTTATTGGGATCGTACCGAAACGGCAGCGGTGAATATCAGGACAAGTAACGCCGTTATTTATGTGCTCAACCCCTTACATAACTTTGGCTTCAACGAGTTTACCACCCGATTAAACAAATAACCAATGTATAAATTTGATTTAAATAACGTGAAGAAATTTTATTTGTTTTTGGCTTTCGCCCTTACGCTATATGGTTGTAAAAAGAATCTACCAGATGATAGATTGTCCTTAGGTCTTGATTCTCGATTTACACAAAATATTTATCAACCAGTTTTAGGTAGAACAACAGTTTTTACGGGAAATTTTAACATTGCAAGTTCCTCCGTTCCGCTCGATTTTAAAATCGTTAATATGAGGAGATTTAGCGGAGAAGATGCGCCGGAGTTAAGAGATTTTTTTCCTATAAAAGTTTGGAAACAGTCTTATGATGGTACAGAAACTTCATTGGCAGATATTGAAGCTAAGCGAACGACTGAGAATCATCAGTTATTTGAAATTCGTCAGCACTCAGGCCAATTTGTAATGTGGGCGGGAGCCAAAAGCAGTTTTGTAAAAGCACAACCAGATTCTGGGTATGTATTCGATGTAGAAATGTCTAACTCTGGTGGAAGAAAATATTTTCAAAATTTCAAGTTAACTCCTTTTAGAGAGCGTCCGGTAGAACCATCTACACTAGATGCTACCACTGGCCAAGCAACCACTACCACTGTTCCTGCGGCTGTCGTATCTAACATTCGTGGAAAAAGAACGAACAGGTTCTTAAATAGCGGCGACGTTCGAGTATTGTTTAAGCTTAAGCCCGAAGGTGCGGTTGGCAATACAGGTCATAGTATCACATTTCGATTTGTGGACACTTTATTTAATGCGATAGATCCGAACAAGTTTGCCAAAACTAAATGGAATGAGGTTGTGCACGGTTTTAATATGGTTAAAACAGCTACAGAAGTCACCTATCAAGCTGCCTACCCGATCCCGTTAACAAAATTCCCTACCAAATATACCACTTTAGGGGGCGACCAGGCAACATCACTTTTTAGATTTGATAGAATTGGAGCAGGTAATTCTTTGCAGTCAGCCATTTTGGGTATGAATTATAATATTTATCAGGAGGGGGATTGGGAAGTGATTTTTTGGTTCACTACCGAGCTACCTAAATTCGAGAACGATTAATGAAAACGAGATTTTTAAAGGAATTAAGATATGTTTAAGATGAAATATTTTTATGTAATCGTTACCCTTTTGGTGTGTGGTTTTTACCAGACCTCTTCAGCCCAAAGCATTGTGGTTACTGGAAAGGTGTTTGACGGCAGCACCGCAAAAAAAGAAACCGTTCCGGGAGTAACTATCAGGCAAAACAAACCAGGGAACGAGGGCTACTTAGGTCAAACGGATTCTAAGGGTAACTTCCGTATAACGGTGGATGCGAATGCTGAAATAAGTTTTTCGTTTGTAGGACTCCTTTCCCAAACGATAAAGGTTGCAGGTCGCAAAACCATTAATGTTACTTTACAAGTGGATTCTAAGAGTTTAAAAGATGTAGAAATTAAAACGCAAGGTTATATTTCGAAAACTAGAACGCTATCTACAGGTTCCTCTATCACAATTTCTGGAGAAGATATACAAGGCGCACCCACCGGAGACGTAATATCCTTATTACAAGGGAGGGTAGCGGGTCTTAATGTTCAGAACAATACGGGTGCCCCAGGATTTCGTGGCAATGTCTCTGTCAGAGGACTTTCTAACATCAATACAAGTGGTGCTGGGAACAATGCTTTTTTAACGCCTACTGCACCATTATATGTAATTGATGGTATTCCGGTTGATGACAACGCTACTTTTTCTTACGGCTTTCAACAAGCAGGACCTGGTGTCTCTCCAGCTTCGCAAATTCCTGCCGAAGATATTGACAACATTCAGGTTTTAAAAGATGCCGCTGCCACGGCATTATATGGTTCAAGGGGTGCGTATGGTGTAATTTTAATCACCACCAAACGCGGTAATTCTAAAGTTCCAATAGTACGCTATAACGGTTCTGGTTTTTTAAGCACAGTACCTCAGTTACGGTCTGTAATTGGCGGTAAAGAGGAAAGATTAACACGTATCAATCAAATTTTGGGTAATGATACCTCTGCAAATCATGCGCTTAACGCGATAAATGGGATTGATTTTCTTTCGGATAGTTTAAATGCTTACTATAACAACTCTACGAATTGGCAGTCTTATTTTTACCGACCAACCTATAATCAGAATCATAATTTAAGTATTTCTGGTGGCGATATCGCATTTAACTATAAGGTTGCATTGGGCGGTTTCAACGAATCTGGTGTTCAACAAAACACCGGTTACTCTCGCTATAACATCAATACAACGATGACTTATTTTCCAAGTCGAAAATTTAAGTTGATTGGCCAGTTAAATAATTCTATACAGCAGCAAAAATTGGGTAGTGGAACTGGTTTAACAAATACGGGAGTTGCTAGTGGAGGGTCAGCATCTTCATTATTGCCATCTCCCTCTTTATATTCTGCCTCAAATGAAGTGTTAGGCGCTTTGGAGACAAAAAACAGCAATAAGACCTTAAATACCTTTGCCGTTCTACAGTTGGATTACGAGATAATTCCCAATTTAAAAGCCAGTACTGTCTTAAACTATACCAATATAACCGGTACAAAGGATACATACACGCCTGCTGCAATTAACGGCAACTCTAGTGCTGCTCCTGCAGTAAAGAGCAACGATTTTGGTAATTATTATGCATATAATGATCGTTCTACTAAGTTGTATAATAGAACTAGCTTAAACTATAATTATTCAATCGATGATAATGAAGGCGAAGCGGCACATAACTTTAACATATTCGCATTCACAGAAATTAATAGCTCTAACTTTAAAGCAGATGTAATTAATAACTCGCGCGTCGCTAACGACTTCATTCTAGGACCTGTAACTGCTGTTCCCAGCTTCGATCTCAGCTTAGGTGGTACATTAGATAATTTTACTGATTTTCGATCGGTTGCTTTTGCCGGTCAATTTTCTTACAACTTTAAACAAAGATATGTTTTAGATTTTAACTATCGTACAGATGGAAGTTCAGTGAATGGGCCTTTGGCAGGTTATACAAAGAATCCATCACTCTCTATAAAATGGAACATTGATAGAGAAGAATTTGCAGATAAGTATAAAAGCTGGTTAGATTATGCAAGTCTTCGTGGTAGCTATGGTAGCAATATTGCTCCGAATGGGACTATTTATGATGTTTACGGTAAATATACCGGAGGCATTGCATACCAGTATAATAACCATCCAGGTATTGTTCTCCAAACAGATCGGTTACCAAATCTAAGTTTACAGCCTACCAAGAATACGACCTTAAATGGTGGTGTAGATTTAAGTTTATTGGGTGGGAAATTTGGGGTAAATGTGGATACCTATTATAAGCAGGTAACACAGATTTTTAGACAGAAAAACATTGCGAACATTAACTCATTTGGGTCAGTAACCTCGGTAGAAACTGCTAATGTTAACTACGGATGGGAATTCCAATTAAACTCTAGGCCATTGAGTCAAACTAGCCCATTCAAATTAAACGTTTATGGCTCGATCGCAATCAACAAGGAGATTTTGGCTGCTCTGCCGGACGGTGTCAGACAATTAATTGACGCCGATAGCCAAACTGGGCAAGACATCTACAGGAGGTTGGGTATAAATTCTTTGTCTAACTATTTGTATAATAACAAAGGTGTTTATGCAACTAACAATGATGTGCCCGTAGATCCTGCAACGGGCTTGAGGTATCGTACAGGTGGCACAGGAGTCAATAATTATTTTAGAGCAGGAGATCCGGTCTTTACAGATTTGAACGGAGATTTTTTATTGGATACCTACGATAGGGTAGTTGCAGGAAACTCACAGCCTCAAATAACAGGAGGTTTGGGAGCGCTCATTTCTTACAAAAACTTCAGTTTCGAAGTAAATACATCATTTACTTTAGTAAGAGATATCTTAAATAATGCATTAGCAGCCCAGTTCCAGAATTTCAATAACCCTTACTCATTAAGCAACATGGTGCCACTTTCCGAATATAACTACTGGCGTAACGCCGGTTATGCGGGCGCAACTTACGCTAATCCATTTGACTATACACGTGCTTCAATTGTCGACCCATATCGCTATGCACAAACACTTTTTCAAGAAGATGGGACTTATTTTAAAATCAACTCTGTGAAGCTTTATTATAACTTTAATCAAAGTTTCACACAAAAAATAGGGATCAATCGGGTCAGTTCATACATTACTGTTCAAAATTTAGGATTTCTTACAAATTACTCAGGGCCAAATCCAGAGGCCGTAACAGCTTTGGGAAGAGATAGTTCTGGAGGTTATCCAATTAGTAAGCAATTCGCTTTAGGTTTAAATATCGAGTTCTAACAGGAAATATAAAGAGATATGAAAAAAATTACATTTATACTTTTAGTAGGCATGGTTTTTACAAGTTTATCCGGTTGTAAAAAATTCCTAAATGTTACGCCTATCGATAATTTATCTGGCAATAACTATTGGAAGTCTACAGATGATGTAGAAGGCTATGCCAACGGATTGTACGCTAGGTTACGTACAAAATTTACAGGCACTGGGAACTTTTCGTTTAATGCTGCAGATTTGAGGTGTTCCCCGGCCACGGTACAAGGCGGAGTAACCGGAATGACTGCCTTTATTCGAAATGACGTCACGGCTGCAAATAACGACTCTTTTTATCTACCATATATTTTTGGAAACATTAATAAATGGCAAGTTTGGTACGATGTCATTCAAGGTGCTAACATCATGTATAAGGAAGTTGGCGATATGGATCCTGCAGTAATTAGCGATGCAAAAAGAAAAACGTATCAGGCAGAGGCGGTTTTCTTACGCAACTTATGCTATTTCTTCATGGTGAGACTGTATGGTGATGTGCCCTATTATACTGAAGCGTATCACGAAAAAGCATTACCCAGAATGGATCAAGTCCTGGTAATGAAAAGTTGCATCGCTGATATGATGGCAGTTAGAGAAGATTTACCAGTAAGATATGATGATCAAGGTAAGAATGGCAATAGGGCAATGAGGGGAGGAGCCATTGGATTGTTGATGCATATGAATCAGTGGGCAGCCTCGTTCGACAAAGGAAACGAAAGACCTTATTATGAAGCTACCGTTTCATTAGGCAACGAACTCGCTACCTATTCACAATACAGTCTAGTGCGTCCGCTTAACGTACAGAATAATAAGAAGCTTTTTAAAGGTGGAACAAACGAAGTTTTATTTGAGTTTATATCTAACGTAAACTATGGAGAGGGGTCAAACTCTTTAACGTATTCGTCCGATTTCTTTTCTCACTATCCTTACAAGGGTAGTCCAACCAAAACAGAAAGTAATGGTTACTATGCTGCAGATTTTATGAAAAAATTGTTTCCGCTAAGCGAACCTGATTTAAGGAGAGACGTTTGGTTAGAAACCTATGATCTAGGTACGTATGCCTTCCAACTAAAAAAATACACTAATACTTACATCAGTGGTACAGATTTCGGTGTCTTTAATGATGATAATGTGGTGGTATTTAGGTTAGCAGACATGTTATTGTTAGCAGCCGAGGCCGCAAACGATTTAGGTAATGATGCCACTGCAATTAGTTATGTAAACCAAGTACGTGATAGAGCTGGCAAATCGCCGCTAGGGTCTACTGGCGAAACTTTAGCCTACGATATTTATTTAGAGCGTACACGAGAGCTTTTTTGCGAAGGTCAATATTATTACGACTTGGTAAGGACAAGACGGATTTTGCCGGGAGAAGGCTCCAGCAGTCAAATCGCTCCTGGGAGTACCATTTCACCTAGTGACTTTAACAATGGCGCTTGGACTTGGTCGATAGATGCCTCCGCGCTAGCGAACAATCCCTTTATGACATTGAATAATTATTGGAGATAACTAAAATATTTGTAATGCAAAAAATAACTATAGTGTTTTTAGTGGTATTGATGACCGCAAGCTTCTTCTCTTGTAAAAAGAAATACTTTTTCGATACAGGTGTACACGTTGCTAAATACGACGGCAGCATCTTACAATATTTAAAAAGTAATAAAGTAATGTTCGATACCACAGTACAGGTAATAGATTTGGCTGGGATGACCGAAATCTTAGACAAGGAAAATGTAACCTTCTTTGCGCCTACAAGTTCGTCTATCGCGAAATCTGTGTTGTATTTAAATGAGTTTTTAAGTGCGAATGGCCAAGATACTGTAAAGGATTATCGCCAGATAAAGCGAGCAGTTTGGAGAAAAATTTTGGCTCAATACATTTTTAAGGGCACAAACAAGTTAAAAGATTACCCGCAGCTAGATACTTTGGCCTATACTGCCTATCCTGGGCAGGCGTACACTTCGTTTGATGGACAAATTATGAATATCGGTGTGATCTACAATGATGCCGGTGGCGTAAAGTACACGGGCTATCGCCAATTGTATTTATCATACATTCAAGATCGTACGCAGCCAAATCAAAGTTTGATAAATGTACCTGTGGCAACTTCAGACATCCAGCCTACCAATGGGATAATACATGTGCTTCGGCAGGCACAGCTTAGTGGCGACCCTCTCGGAAGTTTGGTTATAAATAAACACGATTTTGGGTTTTCAAAACCATTGTTCGTCAGAGAAGTATTGGCAGCCGGAATAGATCCGGCACCATAGTTTAAGTTCAAAAAATTAAATTTAAATGATGATATCTTCTTTAAAGTCAAATAGATGGCACCTTCAATGCTTAATTGCTTTGGTAATTACAGTGACATTCGGTGCATGCCAAAAAAACGAGGTAAATTTTAAAAACCCTTACGATGGCGGTAAAGCTCCATTAGGAGTTGAATTTATTTCTAAAGCTCCTATACCATCTATTGCCAGCCCTGGCGATGTGGTAGAATTGAAGGTTAATGGCTTAAAAAAATACCAAGGTAAATTTAAGTTTTACGTAAATGAGCTAGAGGCAGAAGTGGTTGCGCTAACAAACGAAATGATCAGCTTTCGTGTGCCAAAGAATGCAAGTACAGGCGGTTTATGGATTACGTTGAATGACGGTACCCCATCCTTAGATAATCAAACTTATTTCGGGCCCGGTTTACAAATTGGTGGGAAAGTTAATGTAGATAAAACCTTTGCAGTAGTAAACGGATCTAATGCACCTATATTTGATAGTTTTAGGTTACCTTCTGGGAATTTCTTGCTAGGTGGTGCATTTAATGATTATGAAAAAACAAGTACGCCCGCATTACCTCTAGGTAGAATTGTACAGGTAAATACGCTTGGTACGATTGATAAGTCATTAAATTTCGGTTTTGGAGTAAATGGATTAATCACCTCGATGACTCGCATTAATTCAGGCAGTCAAACAGGCAAATTTTTAATTGGAGGAGTTTTTAGTAGCTTCAATTCAAGGCGTAATAATAGACAGAATATAAATAACATAACCCGATTAAACGTCGACGGCACCTTAGACACAAGTTTTGTAGATGTAATTAACCTAACACAAAACGATCCTACCAAGAATAAAGATACCATACCAACCTTTAACGGTGGCGTAAGTAATTTTTCTGGTAGTTCTACAGGTTTATTGATAAAACGTGTATTTAGCCTTGGAGATCAGGTATATGTAGTTGGAAATTTCGATAGCTATTTAAGAGCTTTTTACGAACGTTCAACCACTGATATTAAGGTGTACGACAATACGCAAATGAAACAGGTTGTTCGGATGGATGCTGATGGGGCTATGGATTCGACCTACAGGTTTAATCTTGCCACCAAAACATCTCCAGCATCAGGTAATGGAGCAATTAATGACGCAATTCAACTTTCTGATGGAAGTTTAGTGTTGGTAGGCAGCTTTACTAGTTTTGATGGGGTTTCAAAAAATAGAATCGTACGTTTAGATCCAGATGGAAAAATAGATCAAACATTTGCTGCGGGAGCAGGGGCTAATAATGTCATCACTTCAATTGGATATAATACAACCACTAATAAAATAATAATATCTGGGTCTTTCAGTTCCTTCAATGGGTTGCCTTTAGCAGGTGTTGCGCTATTAAATGTTGATGGCTCATTAAGCGCTGGCTTTACATTTTCTGCGCTGAGTGGAGGATTTCCAACTTTTGCTCATCAATTAAACAGTGGTAAAATTATAGTTGCCGGCGCATTTAATCGCTACAATGGGGTGCTCAGACAGGGATTTATGGTCATAAACCCAGATGGAGAATTGGCAGAGGGCTATAACAACACGGGGGTATTTATAGGTCAGATATATGACATGCTAGAAGTAACGTCTGACGAGGGTAATCCCGCCGCAATTTTGGTAGGGGATATTATTCGTTTCAACAACAACGCTACGAATAATATTTTAAAGGTTGAATTTCAAAAATAATGAGAATTATGTATAGAGATAATAAAAGTATTAATGGCACTAGCATATTAAAAAGCGCTTTACTAGTTGTTTTATGTTGTGCTGTGGCAATGGCTCTTCCATCTTGTAACAAAGATTTTGAAGGCGTATTGCACAAAGACTATAACAACGATAGCTTAGCCGTTAGTGCCGGCAAAAAGAAGGTATTGTACATTATTTTAGATGGTGTTCGTGGATCGGTTTTGTCAACCATGAAGCCAGATAATATTGTTAAAATCAATAAGAACGCAACCTATTCGTTTAATGCTTTAAATGATAGTACTTCCATTACGCCAACCAACGCTGGCAGTTGGACAGATATGATAACAGGTGTTCCTGTTACTGCTCACAAAGTTTTATCAAACGATTTTGCCGGTAATAAAATTGCAGAGTTTCCATCAATTTTCACACGGCTAAAGCAAGTGAGTCCATATTTGAAGACAGTTTCATTTGCAGCAAGTGCTAGTTTTGACTCCAAGCTGGCGATTGACGCGTCGGAACATACGGTATTTAGCGCTGATGCAGAAGTGCAAACCGCTTTAAAAGGTAAAATTGGAAGTAACGATGCAGATTTAATTGTAGCGGAATTTAATAGTGCTGATGTTGCCGGCAACAATGGCGGGTACAATGTTGCCAATACCTCCTACACTGCTGCAATAACTGTTTTGGATGGTTACCTTGGTGAGGCGATCGCTGCAATTAAAATGCGTCCTAGTTATGCCGATGAAAGTTGGCTCGTAGTTATCGCCTCTAATAAAGGCGGGGTAGATCCAACCGCACCTACAGGGGATGCCACCTTATTTGGAGACCCTAGCAAAAACACCTATGTAGCGCTCTATAATCCTGCTTTCGATACAAAAGCCTATGGCAAACCTAATACTACCGAAATTGCTTACACAGGTAAATCTCCTAGATTTCAGTCGACCGGTAGCGCCAGTGTTCAAGGCGCATTATCTAACACTGACGTGGGTAACTTTGGTGCAAGTGGTGATTATACGTTGATGTTTAAGTTTAGAAACGACTACGACCAGGCAAGTTATTACCCGATGTTTTTTGCAAAAAGAGATGCTTTCAATTCTGTTTCATCGACAGGGTGGGGGTTTTTAAATGGCGGAAATTCTTCACAGTTAGATTGGAGCGGAACCCCCAGACAAGGTTTTGGAATAGACATAAGGGATGCACAGTGGCATACGGCGGCATTTACGATCAGCGTGATAGGAGGACAAAGGACGCTCACTTTATATGTAGATGCTGTAAAAAGGGTTTCAAACTCTATTTCGAGAAATCCAGACAACGCGATTCCTCTTAGAATCGGAGCTGATGCTGGTGGAGGAAGCGATCAAGCAAATTTCTTGCTTACAGATTTAGCCATTTTTAACGTTGCTATTCCAGAAACCGATGTGGTTACTTACATGAAACGCGAAATCAATAAAAGCAATCCATATTTTGATAATTTATTGGGATGGTGGCCCTGTAACGAGGGAACTGGTTTTGTGTTGAAAGATCGTTCTGGTAAAGGCAATGATTTTACGCTTACTGCCAATGCCACATGGGCATCGTTTAACGATCTTTCGCCAAACATCAATCCTTCAATTAGCGGAGTTGCTTATCGTACGGTACCAAATGGCGTAGATTTGCCTTTTACAATATACAATTGGTTTAGCGTATTGCCTCCAACAAGCTGGGGTTTATCAGGCAGGTCTTTTTCTCCTAATTACTTAAGTCTTTCTACTAACTAACTAAATTTTAAAGATGAGGTTTTATAAATTATTGGCACTATCCATTTTACTAACTGCGGTTCTTTTCTCGGGATGTAAAAAATATGGATACAATTTTAAGGATGGCGTGGACGATGCCTCTGGGAACCAGATAAGCATAACTGTAGATACCAATATGGCAGTAATTGACCGATCTGCATATACCAAGGCTAGGATATTTCCTGGTTTGGTAGATGCGAGCGAGCCTAGAGTAGTGAATGCTAAATTTACATTAGATTTAAATTTTGCAAATCAAACTGCCGCTAATTTAAGAATCAATGTTGCGCCTAAACCACAATTTAGTACCGGTTATTATGCGGCACCAGGCGAATTGATCAAAATTATTGTTCCACCTGGCGTAAATGGGTTGAGCATGCAAATTGGTGGCCAGACAGATAATTTAACGGGAAAAGCAGTGCTGCTGCGCGATCCCATCAGTTATGCAGTAACGCCATTGTTTCCGGGTGTTAATTATATGCGAAATCTTTATGGAGGTTCTATCTATATCAATGCCTCTTTTGCCATTTCTCAACCGGTAGATTTTACCATAAGCGGCGCATGTGCATCGCCAGATTTTGTTTTGAATGTAAGCAACCATGCAGAATGGAAAGCTAGAGTTTTGGCTTCTAAAGTCCCTTGGTTAGAATTAAGATCGAAGCATGTAATTTTCCTAGTTCCAAGAGACAAGATTGTAGCTCAATTTACTAGTGTTTCTGAACCGTTAAACGATATGGCTGTACCATTAACTTTATGGAATAACGTATTCGATTTAGATTATAACGGTTGGATGGGATTATCTGACAATGCGCCGGATATTTTAGACCGGAGTCCGCAGGGTGCTTGGCGAGGCGTATTAGACATTCAGCTTTCAGCGGGTTATGGGCACAGTGGTTTTCCATTTGTGGGTACGAATGATAGCGAATGGTTTGGTGCCTTTACTAGTGCACAACGTTTAACAACGAGTAACCTAACGTGGGGAGCTTATCATGAATTTGGCCACAATTGCCAGCAACCAACGGTTTGGAGTTGGAGTACATTGGGAGAAACCACTAACAATCTTTTCAGTTTTAAGGTTGCAAATAGAATTGGAGCAGATTACAATATCCTTCATCCTGCAGTATCTAGTGGTTTTCCAGAAGCCATAGCTTACGCCTCTAAGACGGGATCGAAAGATTTTGACAATGATGTAGCCATTAACGATCCTTTCAAAAGAATGACACCATTTGTGCAAATTTTTGAACTGTACGGTTATAATGCGATGACATACCTATACACCGAAGCCCGTCATGCTAAAAGATTATCAAACAATGATCAAGATAAAAGAGACTTTGTGTATGAGAAATTGAGTGCGTACACAAACTTAAATCTCATTGCGTTTTTTCAGGCATGGGGCATTACCATTAGTGGAATTTCTCAGAGCAAGATTTCATCAGCAGGTTACCCGCTTTTAAACAAGGCTATTTGGACCTATAACCCGCTGACAAAAACAGGGGGAACTGGGGCAGTTACTTATACAACATCCGTTGTGTCAGTAAGTTCTAATGCAGATGGAGATGGAACTCCAAGCGCGTTAGCTGACGGGATAATATCTGGATCTTCTTACTGGCATTCGAACTACGGAACGGCTAGCGCAAGCAATACAAATGGATATCCAATCAATATTGTTCTATCTACCGGAACACCTGTTGCAATACCAATTAAGGGGATGACTTTTGCACAACGACAAAATAATTCAGCGGGTTATGTACAGGATGTTGATATTTTTGTAAGTGCAACCTCAAACGATGCTGCTGGGTTCGGCACCACTCCGGTAGCGAGTACTACATTGCCACAAAATATCGACGTTTATAACTATAATTTTCCGGGTGGAAATGTCATTGCAAAATTCGTGAAAGTCGTTATTAAAAGTGGAAAAAATGCAGACTATGCGAACTTATCAGAATGTAATATAATTAAGCCATAACTAATATAGAAAATCAAATGAAAAATAGAATTTTTAATATTTTGATCGTCGCAGGTGCTTTGCTTGCAATTGGAAATATAGGTTGTAAAAAATTTGATAATCCACCTCCTGTTTTTGAGGAATTGCAACCCTTGAATACAGTGCAAAGAAAGGTACTAGTGATCAGCATAGACGGCCTAACCGGAAGTGAGCTAAAAGCCATAGCACCACCTGCTATGGAAGAACTGAAGAAGACAGGGAAGTATAATTATGACGTACTAAAAGGAACTGTTGCAACTGATGTGGCATCTTGGGCTTCTATGGTTACGGGTGTTGGTTTTAACAAACATCTAATCAATTCTGATGATTTTTTAGCTAAACCTACCACAACTGATGAGCATCAATCTCCTGCTGCGTTTAGAAACGTATTAGATTACGTTCTGCAGTTTAAAGCGTTTAAAACTTCTGTGGTAACGCCTTGGTCAAATTTACGCAGTTATTTAAAAATTGCAGATTTTGCACCTTCGGTTAGTACCGATTTGGCGGTAAAGGACTCTACAATTAGTTTGTTAAATTCGAAACCACAATTAGGCGCTATCATTGTTAACTTTAGGGAAGTTGAAACGGCAGGTAGCAACAGTGGTTATTTGGCCACTAATGCAACTTATAAAAATGCTATTTTAAAAACAGATGGCTACGTTGGCGAGATTATGACGGCATTGAAAGCTAGGAAGACCTATGCTAACGAAGACTGGCTTGTAATTGTAACGAGTAACCACGGAGGAAGTAATGCTGCTCCACAGGGAGGCTTTATAATAGCAAGTAACGGAAAACTATTAGGTCGGGAATTAAAGAAAGATGGTTACAGCGCGCCATTATTTGGAACACTCACTTCTAGAGCCACAATTTCAAATGGCAATTCCGCTCTTTTTGATCCTGGTTTAACGGGCGATATTACGGTACAAATGGATACTAAATTTTCGAGAACAGGTGACTATTATCCACTTTTTTTAAGTAAAAGTGCTGGTTTAAGTGGTGGTACAATTACGGGTTGGGTATGGGGGCACTATGGTGATGAATGGTCTGTAACCGTTGGTGGTTCGGCAAATGGAGGATCTGGTAAGATGCAGATCAGCGCACCAACGCCTCCTGGAACGGATTGGCATACCTTAACAATGACGATAAAAACTACAGTAAATGCCTCTAACGTGCCTACCGCAAGAACGTTAAAGATGTATATGGATGGAAATTTAGAAAAGACGGCTGACATATTATCTAGGAAAAGTTTGGCAAATGCCGAAGTTTTTAGGTTAGGGAATAGGGTTGGCGATATTGCAGGAGCAGTTTCGCCGTTTTATGGTGCGAATTTGCAATATTTTGATATCGCATTGGATGATGCAACTATAAAAGCCAATGCGAATTTAAAAGACATTACAAAAGATCCAAATTTTGCAAGTCTTATTGGCTATTGGCCAATGAGCGAGGGAGCAGAATCAGTAATGTCTAATAAGGTTACCGGTGGTGTAGATCTTTCTCTCTCCGGAGGTTACACATGGGCTAACCTAAAAGATTTATTTCCTCCTGCAACAAAGGCAGAGCCAACTACAGGTGGTATTTCAGTAATATCAACACCATCTGATGTTACTGCTTTGATGATGTATTGGATGAATATCGAAATTAAGCCAGATTATGGTATCGATGGCAATCCGTTTTTAAATAAGTTTGAAATCGAATTTGTGAAATAGTTATTCAATTCCTTGCAGTGACACAGTATTCTTATTGACTAACGGATTGAAAATCATTATCAAAACTCAAAAGCGTTATCAAAAAAGGTTTATAAGAGGCGTACCGAGAAATTTAATTTTTTCGGACGCCTCTTTTTTTTGCTTTTCATTCACGAAAACCTATACCCTTACAAATCGAAGCGTTAAAATATTAGAATTGCGAACAAAGCAATAAGGAAATGAAAAAGTTACAATGATCATAGCCCCTGTGCGGCACGTTTACACTTTTTAATTATAAAGTATAACTCAACCAAAGGTTTTCGTCCATGAATATCTTAAAAATGCTTTTGTTATTTAAACTCGACAATAGGTTTCTTTAAGCAAAATACCACAACGATTTGTAACTATCGCGGTGTAATTTGTTTGGGCAATAGTTTAGTTTTGAATTAAATGAAAATCTATGCTTTGGACAAACTCATCATTCACTTCTAAATTTTGTTGTCTATTTTTTTTAGCTTTTAGTACTTTTTTGGGCACAAAAGCATCGACGAAATTTGCAGGTCGAAAAAAAGGCATTTTAGATCTACATAAAGAGACTGTAAATGATAAAGTGATCCCAAAGAAATTAAAAGGATTGGTAATTCTAATCGATTTTTCTGATGCTCCAGCTAATGTTTTATTGACTCGGGCAGACAGCCTTATTAACGGATTAAACTATACAGAACCAACCGTTACCGCATCGGTAAGAAAATATTGGTTAAATCAGAGTAGAGGTAAAGTTGATTTACAGCACGATATTTTTGGTTATTTTAGGGCTCCACAAACGGCGGCTTGGTATAAAAAGCAAAATTGGACGGTCTTTTTAGATCTTTCTAAACAAGCCTTGGAATGGTTTAAGAAGGAAAACCCAAAATATGATTGGAATTCATTGTCTGTCTCTAGTGATGCCGGAGAAGAGGGAACGTTTCTTTCGATGAATTTCTTTACCACAGATTGGATTGCAGGTTCGGGCGGAACGCATAGAATTAATGATTGGACAGCACCAAATGGCGGGAAATTGGGACAAATTACTGCCCAAAATTTCATCGCACCCTCTGATAAAAACATTAATCTATTTTGGTTTAACCATGAGTTAGGACACAGTGCATGGGGTGTTCCAGATACGTACGATCACGATGGAAGTTCTGCAGGAACGGGCGCTTATTCTGTAATGAGCGGCAATAGAAGCAATGGACAGGTGGAAGCTTTTGGCGCACCGTTTTTGATAAAGATGGGCTGGGTGAAAGCAATAGATATCAAAGGCAACCAAAGTTACACCTTGACAGAAGATGGAGATGTGATAGCAAGATTTACAAACCCATCAAACCCCAAAGAATATTTTCTTATCGAAGCAAGAAATAAATCTACCCTAGGTAACGAGATGATCCCGACAGATAGAGGATTACTAATTTGGCATGTAGATGAAAATGTAAAAACCACCAACGATAATGAAAGCATGACAGCGCTTGCTCACTATGCACACGCAATTGTCCAGGCTGACGGACAGTTTGATCTGGAGCATGGCAAAAATAAAACAGATGGTGGCGATTATTTCGTTGAGGGTAAAGGTTTTTCAGACAGTTCTAACCCTAGCTCAAAATGGTGGGATGGAACTTCATCTAACATCAATATTAACAGTATTAAGTTTCTACCAAACAACAAAATTTCGTTTTGTAACGGAACTTGTCCATAATTATTAGATAAATTTTATCGGAGTCGCCTCCTCCGCTGTATGTTAAATTTAATTTTTGACTCTTGTTCTGAGAAGAGTCTAATCAGACGAGCATTTATTTTTTACGTTAAAAAAAGCATAGAGGATAACAAAGTTTATTACAAACGACGATAAAGTAAAGAACATGATTGCACGACTTAAGACTATAAATAACTCGAGATTTGATATGAACTTAAATTTATGTACAGCTTGTATGCTCGGTTTTCTATGTTTATTTTCAGGCAATGTCTTCGGGCAAAAAGTGGTTGTTGAAAAAAGTGGCGAAACGGTTTCCATTTCAAACGCAAAATTTAGGCTAGATTTTAATACACAAACCGGCATCTACAACGGTGTAGATAAACAAGCGAATAAAACCGTTTTTATAGATGCCCGCTTTAATTTGGATGCAGGAAAATGGGATTGGAAGATGCCCAAATATAAATACAAATGGACAGAAAAAACTGTTTCTGATGCATTTGGGAATGGCGTCAAGTTAGTGATCGAACACTTGCCTCAAGAAGGATATCATCTTCCGCGAAGTTTAGAAATAACAGTATACGAAAACTTACCTTATGCAGTTTTGGGTTTTAGCGTTACCAATCCGAATAGCTATACGGTGCGTATCAGGCAGGCAACCCTTTTAGATAAGGGGATTTTGTTTTCTAAACAGCAGATTGAAAAGCCGCAACTGCTTAGAGGCGGTGCAGGTGCCGAGCCACAATTTGTTGAAAGCACGCTAAATATGAAAGCTTTCAATTCGGTAATGTTGACAGGAAACGTTGATAAACAACGACATACTATTGTTGCGGGAGGATTGAAGTACAAGGAGTTTTTGAGACAGATTACGCTTTCATCCAAAGATCAAAGTTTAACCGTTTCTGTAGATGATCCGCAAGGCAAAAATATTCTTCCCAACCAAACTTACCATTCAGAAGACAATATTTTATTGGATTTCGTTACGGTAGATCCTTTTAAATCGTTAGAGAATTATGGGTTGGCCATGCGAAAAGCAAATGATGCAAAACCCAATTTGTATGATTTTCCAACCTTGTGCGGTTGGCTTGTTTCGCAAGCAGAATATGGTGATGGTAAACCCAGAAATAATTCTCCGGCATTGGTGGAGCAATTGCGAATAGCAAAGAAGGATGGTTTTATGAACTACACTCCTGTTGCTATTCGATTGGAACCAGACGGTTACTGCTATTCTAATTTTGGGAATACGCAGCAAGGATGGTGGGATAATAAGCATTGGTCTGACAGCATCATAGCCGTACCTGCTCTAATGAAGCCCTACAATACTTTTGGTAAATTCGACGCTGCGGTTAAAGCTGCGGGTGGTATCCCTTTTACTTACTTCCAAGGTTCGTTACCAAGTAACGATTTTGCACTAAAGCATCCCGATTGGATGTTAAACAATGATATTTCTCTGCTACACGCCGAACATTATCACCACATGCCAAATGTAAAATACGACTATACCGACCCCGGTTTCAAGGCGTACACTTTAAACATGTGGAAGGGACTTGGAGCTGAAGGTATGCGCGGAATTAAATTCGATTATCCAGAATCTGCTTGGGCAAAAGATGGTGGTTTTGAGGATAAAAGCTATACCACCACTTCTGCTTATCGCCAATTTTTCCAATTAGCTAGAGATGGTTTAGGTTCCGATGCTTTCCTTCACGAACGAAACCTTGGCGAATATGATACGCCACGGCTAGACGTAACCGCTGGAATTGTAGATTTACAGCGTGTTTGGTGGGATACGAGCGATTTTGAGCCAGAGATGGCTTCTCGTATGGGTTTGCGCTGGTACAAAAATAGGGTGGTTTTTAACTATTATCCAGATGGAAAATCTTTGCTAGATCCCGAAACTAAAAAGCCTTTATCTACCGATGCTAGACGAACCATGCTAACTCAAATCGGCTTATTATCTGGCCGGCTAGAACTCGCTACGGCTTTCGAAGACATTACCGAAGAGATGAGGTATGATATCACAAGACTATATCCAGTTTTGCAAGAACCTAAATCTTTTCGACCAGTAGATATGCTGATGGACAAGAAGAATCCAGAAGTTTATGTGTATGATATTAGCCCAGAATGGTCGCAAGTGATATTGTGCAATAACTCCAAAGTGAAGAAAAATGTTTCTGCGCCTTTATCTGGTATTCAATATGAAACAGGTTCTTTAGGCTTAAAGCCTGATAAAAAATATTACGTGTATGATTTTTGGAACAATCGTTTGGTCGGTATTTTAAGTGGAAAAGAGAAGTTGAGCATTCCGTTGGAGGAAGAGCAAGCACTTGTTTATGCCGTTCATGAAGTTGCAAACCATCCTCAATTCATATCCACAAACAGACACATCATGCAAGGGTTGATGGATTTAGAGCATGTAAAGTGGAACAGTAAAAGCAAACAATACGCAGGGACATCCAAAGTTGTTGTTGGCGAAACTATGGAAATTGTAATTGCACCAAATGGAAAAAAACCTTTAAAGGTTAAAACCGATCAGGGTAAAGCTACCATCGAAAAAGGAAGCGATGGTTTGCTTGTCCTTAAAATAAACTGCGAAAAAAATACTGCGGTAAATTGGACGGTTACGTTTAATTAGTTTTTAATTCCTCTCTCTTAGAGGAGTGATCGCAGACCGAGGTGTTTTAATTTGGAATAAAACGACTAGCAGACAGAAATAAACCAGTGAAATGATAACAAACTCTCGACGTAAGTTTTTGCGAAATGCAGGATTAGGAATTGCCGGTTTAACGATCCTACCAAAAGTAAATGGTGCTCATGCAAGTTCTATCATTGATGGAGAAGATACTTTGCTCGGGGAAAAGCTAGAGCCAATTGATCAAACTGTTGAAGATTTTTTCGCTGGTAAAACCAGTAATCCGTACTCACAGCGCTACGAAGATTTTACGCAACATGCAGAAGTCTTTGAAGAAGCGAATTATCTGTTGCAAAACGAACATATCGCTAGAAGTATAATTTAACATTGGCGAAGTATGGGAAATTATGCTAGATCCAAGTGAATTGAAGGTGTTAGAATTGACGCTTTCTTAAGAGTTCAATCGTGACGTTAATTAATCAGGGAATATCTATTTTAAATAAATTATGAGAGCATTATTATTAAGTTTTTCTACAGTTTTCGTATTGGTCGCTGCTACCATTACGCCCAGTTTTTCTCAAAAAATCAAGCAAACTAAAACTTCAACCGAAGCATATCAGCCCAATTGGAAATCCCTGTCCAAACATCAAACGCCAGAGTGGTTTAGAGATGCGAAGTTTGGCATTTATACCCATTGGGGCCCCAACACCGTTGCCGATGAAAATGCACCTAACGATTGGGCGCAATGGTTTGGCATGAGAATGTATGTAAAGTCTAACCCCGTTTTTGAATATTCTAGAAAAACATTTGGAGATCAGAATAAGTTTGGGTACAAAGATTTTATTCCCATGTTTAAAGGAGAAAAATTTGATGCGAAAGTATGGGCACAACTTTTTGAGGATGCAGGTGCAAAATTCGCAGGGCCTGTGGCTATTCATCACGATAATTTTGCCATGTGGGATTCTAAACTAACCAAATGGAACAGTGTGCAAATGGGACCACATAAAGATATTGTGGGCGAATTGGAGAAAGAGATTAAAGCCCGCAACATGTATTTTATGACATCCTTTCATCACGCTTATGCATGGTTTTATTACGATGATGCATTTGAATATGATGCAAAAGACCCGGCTTTTTCTGGACTTTATACCACGCCACACAAACCGAAAGCGCCCGAAAGTGAAGCTTTCAAAAAATTATGGTTGGATAAAATAAAGGAAGTTGTAAATAGATATAAGCCGTCTTTAATATGGTTTGATATGGATTTTAACGATAATCTACTAGATATCGACCGGCAGAAAATGTTTGCGTTTTATTACAATTGGGCCAATAAAAATAACGTTAAGGGCGTAGTTACGCAAAAGGGAGAAGATGTGCATAAACATACAGGTGTGCTAGATTTCGAAAGGGGAAAAGAAGATAAAATTACATCCTATCCATGGCTTACAGACGATTCTATGAAAGGCGACTCATGGTTTTATCAGAAGTCTGACACTTCTTGGAAATCGCCAAATGACTTGGTTTCGTTTTTAACAGATATCGTCTCAAAGAATGGAAATTTATTGCTTAACGTAGATCCTATGGCTGATGGATCCTTTAATCCACGTACTGTTTCTACATTAAAAACTGTTGGCAAATGGTTAAAAGCAAATGGCGAAGCAATTTACAGTACAAGACCATTTATAACTTTTGGAGAAGGTGCAGAAAATGCGGCAGGTAGCGTGCGTTATACCAGAAGCAAAGACAACAAAAGCATTTACGTTATTGTCTTAAACTGTTCCGATAATGACACTCAAACCATTGTTCTAAAATCCATTATAAAAAATCAATACAATATAAAATCTATATATGCGCTAACCCCGCATTTAAAAATAAATTGGAGATGGGTAAACGGACACCCGCAGATAAAAATATTGAGTAAAAATTTTCAATCTGAATCTGTAAAAGCAGTAGCGATAAAGATACGGTTGGAGTGATTAAAGAAGACATGAGTATAGCAAATTTGATAAACCCCTTAGTAATATTCGCTGAACATGGCTTGAAAAACTAACACCTAATGGCGTAGGTTTAAAATTGACTATGCTCAACCTTTATTGTTTGTATTAATTTTATATTGTAGCCGCGCCCGCGGAAATAAGATTTAAAGACAGACTAGTTTTGCGAGATGTAAAATGAAATAATGAAGCTGCGGGTTTGCTTTCTTCATCTCTTGCAAAGAACCTGAGCAATACAATATTGGTTTTCTAAGTTCAGATTTTCATGAGGGTTATATTCGTAAATGGTGTAGCTATTTAGAAGATATTGTATCCCTAAATATGCTACCATTGTGTGAACCTTCTAAAAAAGGATATTTTTGAGTTAAATAAATGCGAAGCATTGATTTATGCACTCTTTTTTATGAACGATAGCACAAATTCTGAAAACAAAGATGAAATAGAATTGTGGGTAAAATTGTATACAACTAGCCTGTATAAATGGGCTTTATTGAAAACTTCGGATAAAGAAAGCGCCGAAGATCTGGTGCAGGATACTTTCCTATCAGCTCATCAGCAACACCGCGAATTTAAAGGAAAAAGCAGCGCTAAAACATGGCTTTTTTCGATATTAAATCATAAAATTAGCAGTTACTATAGAAAGAAATATAAAGGAATTTCTATAAAAACAGAGGAAGAGCATATCTTCGTTAGTTTATTTGATGAACACGGTCATTGGAAACATCAGGAAAAACCAATGACTTGGAATAGCGATGAAAAACAATTATTGGACGATCCTGAATTTAATCGAACCCTCATGTCATGTTTTGAAAAATTACCGGATCATTGGCAACTGGCAGTCAATTTTAAATACATCGAGCAAAAAAAAGGTAAAATAATTTGTCAGGAATTAGATATTTCGCCCACTAACTTTTGGCAGATCCTGCATAGAGCAAAATTGCAGTTAAGAAAGTGTTTAGAGTTGAATTGGTTTAAAGCTTAAATGATGAACAATTTATTGAATTGGCTGATGCTGTCTTGTAAGCGCGCAACCGAACTAATGGAAAAAAAATCCTTTGTTGGTTTGTCAACTAAAGAAAAAATAAGTATTAGGTTGCACACGTCTATCTGCGATGGATGTGCTATTTATCAAAAACAAAGTTTACTAATTGATAAATTGCTCCAGCAACGAACTAATCGCTTGTATTCAGTTGATGCGCCCGATATCCGAAATGATGAACTAGAAAGTCGCATCATTTCCAAACTAAATGAAAAGTAGATTGGGTTATAGACCAAGAATATTATTCATTGTTAGCTTCGCTTAATGTTTTTTCGACTAACCGTAAAAGTCTTTATAATCGCCAAATGATCAGCATTATTATTCCCGTTTTTAACGAAGCAAATGAGATTTCGACAACTATTGAGCATGTTAAAAGCGCATGCGTTACTGATCAAATCGAAATTATTTTAGTTGATGGTGGAAGTAGTGATGAAACCGTGTCGGTTGCGGAAAAAGCAGGTGTAATTGTTGTAAAAAGCAAAAAAGGCAGGGCAAGGCAGATGAATTTTGGTGTATCCATTGCCAATGGAGAAATACTATATTTTTTACACGCAGACAGTAAACCTCCGTGTCAATTTGACAGGTCTATTCTGAATGCTTATCAAACTGGCGCAAGAAGTGGATGTTTTAGGCTTGCATTTGATTACGATCATTGGTTTTTAAAAGCAAACAGCTGGTTTACACGCTTCGATGTGAATGCCATTCGGTTTGGTGATCAAAGTCTATTTGTTACTAAAGAAGTGTTTTATAAAAGTGGCGGATTTGATGCTAATCTATTGATTATGGAAGATCAGGAAATTATCTATCGCCTCAAGAAATATGGGAAATTCATAGTGATGAAGGGTGAAATATCCACTTCTGCTAGAAAGTATCTTGACAATGGAATTTATAAAATGCAAGGGATTTTTTTTCGGATTTGGGCGCTTTACTATTTGGGTTGTTCGCAAGAACATTTATTGAACGTATATCGAAATTTAATTCGTAAACATAAACTTTAAAAAAAAAGTTGATTTGCTTCAACTCAATGAAATGGCAAAACACGAATTTGATATTATCATAATCGGCGCTGGTTCTGGCGGTTTAAGTGTCGGTTTATTTATGAATCAGGCTGGATTTAAGGTGCTTATGGTTTCTAAATCAGACCTTGATATCGGTGGCGACTGCCTGAACGATGGTTGCGTGCCGAGCAAAGCCATTATACATGTATCTAAGTTGATTCACCATGCCAAAGAAGCTTCAATGTTTGGCTTGGAAATGGCTGGAAAAGTCGATATCAAAAAAGTAACCGATTACATACGCTCAAAACAATCGCTGATCAGGGTATACGAAAATGCGCAATGGTTGCGTAACCAAGGAATAAATGTCGTGTTGGGCAATGCTTCCTTCACAGGAAAACAACAGATCGAGGTGGATGGGAAAAAATATTCCGCAAAGAAAATAGTTATTGCTACAGGTTCAAAACCAAGTAAACTGAATGTTCCGGGTGTAGAAAAGGTGATCTATTTTGATAATGAAAGTATCTTTAATCTCGAAAGCTTACCCGAAAGAATATTATGTATTGGCGGCGGCCCGATTGGAATTGAAATGGCTCAGGCACTCGCTCGACTTGGAAGTAAAGTGACGGTAGTTCATCATCATCATGCGATCCTTTCACATGATGATCGAGCAGTCGCTTCTATTTTACTGACGCAATTGGAAAAAGAAGGCATGGAGTTCTTTTTGGACACAAAAGTTGAAAGGTTTACTTCCGCCAATGCGGCGATTTTAAAATTAAAAAATAGGGAAGAAAGAAGCATTCATTTCGATGCCATTTTCGTAGCCATTGGTCGCGAATTGGAATTAGATTCTTTAAACTTATACCGGGCGGATATCGCTGTAGAAAAAAATAAAATTAAAATAAATTCTTATTTGAGAACAAGTAATAAAAATGTGCTGGTTTGTGGCGACGTTGCCGGCGACCTACAGTTTTCTCATGCCGCTGAATTTCATGCCCGAATACTTATAAATAATCTTTTTTCTCCATTCAAAAAGAAACTCAATAATCAATATATGTCTTGGGTTACTTTTACAGATCCGGAGTTGGCAACATTTGGTTTAAGTGAAAAGCAGTTGCAGGAGCAAGGCATCAACTATCGCAGATTGGAAAAAGATTTTGAGGAGGATGATCGGGCTGTTGTGGATGACTACCGATATGGAAAGCTTATATTATTTGTAAGCAAAGCCGGACTATTGAAAAAACAAAAATTATTGGGCGGAACTATGGTTGCGCCAAACGCTGGCGAGCTTATTCAAGAGCTAATTCTGGCAAATTCGGCTAATCTTTCGGTAACGGCAATCTTCAATAAAATTTATCCTTATCCGGTCGCTTCGCGAATAAATCAAAGTGTAATTACTGATTTGATGGCTGAAGGACTTACGCCAATGATTAAAATAATTTTGAAAAAAGCCTATCAAATTTTTAACTGATGGAGCGGTTGCAATTAGGTCAAGATTGGTTTTTAGTGTTCAGTGGACAACACCATGTTGACCCGATCATTTTTGTTGCAGTAAATCAAGCTGCCATTCTGTTTTTCTTTGCTTCATTGTATTGGCTTTTCAAGAATATGACGAAGAAAAAATCCATTATTATTCCTACATTGTTGATTGGTTTCTTTTTTATTTCAACCTCATTATCATTGCTCAGCACCTTCCCTTATGGGTATATTTATCTATCGATGTAATGATTTCGTATGGAATTTGTTCCACAATTGGTAAGATTAAAGATAAATTAAAAACAAAAAACTGATGGGTTTAATTAGTAAATTATTTGATAAAAAAGCAGCGCCGTTGCTGGCTGCAATATTTATTATTGTCTTCGTAGCGGAGCGGAAAAGAAAACTCAGAAAGCCTACTCAGCCTATAATTAAGCGACTGGTTACCAATTCGATCGTGGCTTTTCCTGCATTCGGTTTATTACGTTTTGCTTTTCTTCCGGCGATGGTAAAACTGGCGCAAAAAAACAAAAGATTTGGTCTTGGTTATTCATTAAGTAGATCGCCATTGCTTCGGATCATTTCTATATTTTTAATCCTAGATTATGGAAATTATCTCTGGCATGTACTCAATCATAAAAGCCCATTGCTTTGGCGGTTTCATTTGGTTCATCATACTGACCTCGATCTTGATACTTCGACCGCTTTTCGTTTCCATTTCGGCGAAATGATTGGTTCTGTTTTTTTTAGAGGGCTGTTCGTGTTGTTGTCGGGAGCAACGGCAAGAGAGGTGCTACTTTATGAGTTTCTTTTTGAAAGCGCAACTCAATTTCACCACAGCAATATGAAAATCCCTGTTGAAATCGAAACTCAGCTGAACAAAATAATCGTCACGCCAAGAATGCATGGCATACACCATTCTATTAATAAGGAGGAAACAGACAGCAATTACGCAGTAATTTTTTCATTTTGGGATCGCTTCCATCGAACTTTTAAATCTACACCGGTACAAGAAGAAATCGTTATTGGTGTGCCCGAATATCGAGATGCTCAAGAAATGACTGCCGGATATTTATTGGCAATGCCTTTCAAAAAACAACATTAATTAAAACCAAAACGACAACATGTCTTTTAAATTCCGAATTAAACCAAAACACGATATTGAAACAACCTACCAAATTGCCCTCCGGGAAATTAAACGCTTGGGTGCAAAATATAAGGGCGACGCTAAGGGAGGAGAATTTAAAATTGAAATTTTAGGAATGAGATTCAAGGGGAATATTAGTGTTAAAGACGAAATAATTTTGGTTGAAATTACCGATAAACCTTTGCTGGTGCCTTCATCGCTTATTGAAAGTAGCGTAAAGCGCTACGTGGCGGACTTAAGATAAACATAATTTTACACCTATATACTTTATAATATGAAACGAATTCTTACTACCCTTATATTTTTTACAACTTGTTTTGTTGCCAATGCACAGTCGACCGATAGTTTACAGGTTCAACTCGCCCGAAAATGGATGAACAGCAAAACTTATGCTTTGAAACTTGCTGCTTTAATGCCCGAAGAGGACTATGGTTTCAAGCCATCGCCCGAAGAAATGTCTTTTGGCGAGCAGTTGCTCCATATCGCTGACAATATGAATTGGCTTTCTTCGTCTTATCTTTTTGTAGATGCGAATAAAAAGCGAGATGCAAAGACAAAATTATCGAAAGATGAAATATTGAAAGTGGTGAGTGATGCCTATGACCATGGGTTAAGTGGGCATATGAAAATGAACGAGGTGCAGCTAAATGAGCAGGTAAAGTTCTTCGCTGGACCGATGACCCGCAGGCAAATTTTAATCTTGATGCACGATCATCAAACCCACCATCTAGGTCAACTTATTGTTTATCTGAGATTAAAGGGGATTAAACCGCCTGATTATATTGGCTGGTAACATTCAATAATATCAAGCATTTTAGAAAAGATATGATAGAAGAAGCTTATTACAAAGAATGAAAGCAAATTGGATGATCAGTTTGATTGATTCTGAAGGGATCTGCATAGCATTAAAGCCTCTTAATAAACAACATTAATTATGTCAAATAAACCGAAAGTTATCTTCTTCGATGTCAATGAAACGCTACTAGATCTGGAACCGTTGAAGAAGTCAGTAGTTGAAAAACTTGGTGGAAATAAGGCGCTTGGAACGCTTTGGTTCACCACGATGCTTCAATATTCACTTGTGGTTACCGTGAGCGGTCAATATTTTGATTTTGGAAGCATTGGTGCTGCTGCTTTAATGATGCTTGCAAAAAATAATAACTTAAAACTTAGTGCGGACGAAGTTAAAGAAGCGTTAATGCCTATGCTTTCATTAAAAGCACATCCGGAGGTGAAAGAAGGCTTATCCCTGATTAAAGAAGCAGGCTATAAATTAGTTTCATTTAGCAATTCATCCAATAAAGCAGTCCACACGCAATTGGATGTTGCAGGATTATCTCCTTTTTTTGATGAGATTTTGAGCGTTGAATATTGCGGGAAATATAAGCCTGCTGCGGAAGCATATCATTGGGCAGCTAGGAAAATGAATGTAAAGAATGCTGATTGCATGATGATTGCGGCACACGGCTGGGATGTTGGTGGCGCAAAGTGGGCGGGTTGGCAAACTGCATTTGTTGCTAGACCCGGCCAGCAGCTTTTTCCATTGGCGATTAGTCCCGATGCAATTGAAGACGATTTACTAAAAATTGTAGGTAAAATATTGAAGATAAGTTGATCATTGCGCTATAATAATTTAGCGAAAAAATTAATTTGTTTCCAAAATATTAGTTGTAGGATTGGCGGTGGTTAGAAGCAAATAAGAAACTTTTAAAAAACCAGAAATTCATGGGTTCAATTGCCTTTTTTAGCAAGTCGGTTCTAGCCATTTAGTCGCCTAGATAACTGAACTCTTCTTTGTTAAATAATGTTTTTTTATAAGTTAATGGACTGCATTTTTTCTTTCTTTTAAATGTTTTATGGAAATTAGATAGGTCGTTGAAACCAGATCCGTAGGCAATTTCAGAAATCGATTTATCACTATTTAATAGCTGATTTATTGCATGGTTTATGCAATAATCGATCACGGTTTCCACAAATGTTTTACGTGTCAGTTTTTTAAAATACTTACAAAACGCAAATGTTGTCATACCTATCAGGTTTGCCGCGATTTCTACAGAAATTGTATCCGTAAAATTTTCAACTATATAACTCCTCAATTTGTTAATCTTATCTCTTTCAATTGGGATAATATTCTCGTATATGTTTTGAGTTTCTAAAATTATAAACTCTTTAGATTGTGCTAGCTTATATAAAATCTGTAAAATAATTGCGATACGTTTTACTCCATTTTTCTCACCGTGTGCTTTTGCCATTAATGTGGCAGCATCGGCAACCACACCTCCATTAAAGCTAATTAAAAAAAATCTAGGTTACAAACAGATAAAGGCTCAGTTTTAAGCGCCAATATGCGGTTACATCATGTTATTTCACCCATAGAATTAGACAAACAAGCGTCGCAGTTTTATTTATAATTTGCTCTTTTTACAAGTAATTTAATATCCTTTATAAAAATTTTTCGTCCTTCAGTGTCTAAGATCCCTTCGGTTTTAAACTCTTTAATTATCCGAATTACATTTTCCTGAGCAATCCCTGCGATATTAGCGAGGTCTGAACGAGAAATATTTAAAATAATTTCTTGATCCGCAGGTTGAGAAGTTTTAAGTTTTTCGCGCATTACAATAAGAGCTATGGCCAACCGCTCTGGCCCTGTTCTTTGGGCAAATACAGATATGCTATTCGCTAAAACGGTATATTCATGACTTAGCGCCTTTAGGAGTTTTTGCGAAAAAAGCGGGGAACGTACTAAGATTTCCATAAAGTCCTCCTTCGGAATGAACGATACGATACTTTGCTCCATTGCAGCTGCCGAATCCGGGTGGCGTTCTTCGGACAATACTGCGTGATAGCCTACAAATTCTCCTTTATTTGCAACATATATAATCTGTTCTTTGCCAATTTGGTCTACTTTATATTTTTTAATCTTCCCACTTCTTATCAGAAAAATACCTGAGGGAACAGCACCTTCTCTAAAAATAACATCTCCTTTTTGATAATGATTGTCACTTTGGTGGCTAATTAGAATCTTATAATCTTCCTCAGAAAGCACACTTAGAAGTGATTGGGTCGTAAAATTCCAACGATCGATCGGAAAGATTCCGGATATACTCATTTTGCAAAGTTAAGATAATATTAAAAAACTGATAAAAATCAGATTCTGTCTTGATATGTTGCCAATTTAATGTTCGCGCGCCATCAATATATTTGCATGTGATTGATGTGTTTCCGTTTTCTCCATTTCCACCCGCGGCAGAGTCGAATAAAAAATCCAAGCCATTGGCTTTTGAAAAGATAATTAAAGCAGACAGTTTTTTCCAAACCGACGCGCAATTTGACTGGCTTTATCCAGAGAAATTTCAACTTATTTCGCGGCGGCAATGGACGCCAATAGCTGTTGCAAAGCGTGCAGCTGGTTATCTCGCAGCGAAGGGTGCCAATGTACTTGATATTGGTAGCGGTATCGGAAAGTTTTGTCTGACTGCAGCGCACCTTTATCCAGCTAGCAACTATTTCGGTGTTGAGCAGCGTCTTGAATTGATAGCGCACGCTAAAATCACTACAGAATATCTAGCGCTAAAAAATCTTCGGTTCATTCATGCAAACATTACGCAGATTGATTTTGATCAGTTTGACCATTTCTACTTTTTTAACTCTTTCTATGAAAACATCGACCGTTTAAACGCAATCGATAACAACATAGAAACTTCCTTCGGACTTTATGAATATTATACCAATTATTTATGTGCTACGCTCAACAAAAAACCTTCGGGAACTAGATTGGTCACTTATCAGAGCCTTGGTGAAGTCGTGCCGCCAGGTTATAAATTGATTGAACAGTCTTTTTTTAACCTATTAAAATTATGGATAAAGGAATAACCCCCTCTTGCTAAAAAATGCAGTTCATTATGGATGCATAGTATCTTTAACAAAAACTAAAATGAATACTTATACTTCAACGATTCCCTATTGCCGTAAAGATTCGGCTTTCGATGCCTTGTATCCGCAGCACATTCGTGATCTTTCTTCAATACATTGGACCGCAATAGATGTTGCGCTGAAAGCAAGCGATTTTTTGGCTACTTCGGGCGCGCGCATACTGGATATTGGCAGTGGTGTGGGAAAATTTTGCATCATCGCTGCCGCACACCATCCAAATGCTCAGTTTTTTGGCATAGAACAACGTAAAGACTTATTTAATTATGCAAAGACAGCGAAAAAACAGGTTGGGGTTGAAAATGCCCATTTTTCTTTTGGAAATTTGACCACATTAAATTATGAAAATTACGATAGTTTTTATTTTTACAATTCTTTTTACGAAAATATTGAATCGGACAATCGAATAGATTATTCTGTAAAGACATCATTTGAGCTATACAATCAATACACTGAATTTATTTATAACATCTTAAACGGCCGTTCTTCAGGCACCAGACTTGCAACTTATCATGCGCCAAATAAACAAATACCAAGCAATTATAAATTGGTGGATAATGCCTACAGCAACGTATTAAAAATGTGGATTAAAGAATAGCCTGTTTCACGGCAATTTTATAAAAAGAGACTTTTTGCGTGGTGTTTTTTTTTTAAAAAAATTCCCAAAAAACTAGATTAAAGTTGGCGAAAAATTACCATGTAAATCCCCTTTAAATACCATAGTTAGTCTGTAAATAAGCGATTAAACAAAGGATTTGACCTGTTGATAAATTTCAACATAATGCCATGAGCGCTGTTTAGGTAGATAATTAAAATTGGTTCTTCCGTAGTTGGTCTGATGGCAGCGTCATAAAATCTATTCAATATTTCGCCTTTATTGCAAATCTTTCCAGATTTTTGTTTTGAAACATTTATAAAGTCTTCAGCAATACCATTTAACAGTTCTGTATTAAAGTTATTTTGCTTTTCTAGTGGCATAAAGTTAAATCCTGCCTCCCCTAAATCGTACCCCATATGAAATGTATCTTTCATGTTGTTAGTCTATATTTTTACTAAAGTTTGCAATTAAAAGACCATGCCAATACACACAGCTTCTGTATACAAATGTACGTTGATTGATGCCGCAAAACTTGCTAAAACATCAGTCACATTGCTGATTTAAATCATAACTATCTTGTAGTTTTAACGTGCAAGCTTTTTACTTAAGTAAAAACATGACAACGATGAGGTAAAATGTAGCTAAAAAGGTCCAAAAACTAAAGTTGAGATCCAAACGAATTTAAAACAATTTACCGACACAGGTAACTTGTCATATTTTACTATGATTTACAGTATATTCTGATTTATTTAATGCCATTGAGTGTGTAGTTATTCGAATCAGGAATTTAAAAAGGTCTTGGCTTGAAATTTGCTGAGTATTAATACTTGTATAAATTGGAAAAACACGTACTCCAATTAAGTTAAAATCATTATGATGCAGTCACCTGAGGAGTTATTTTCGATAAAAATTAACATCTGTTCTGGCATAATTGTCAGTTATTTAGTCCATAATTCTAACGAGGATTTAAAGGCTGTTTTTGAAATCTCACTAGAGGGACAATCAATCTCTGTATTATCAATTGGAAAGAATGAAGTTTGGGAACAAAAATCTGGGCAATTTTTAGAAACGGAAGTAGCGCAAGTTGGTGCAGCTATAGAAGGATATTACAGCAAAGCTTTTGCCGTGCATTAATTATTTCTTTCCCAAGTTAATTTTCGAACTATCTCGTTTTAATGATTTTTTCCTAAATTGAAATGCATAGGCTTTAAAAAGAATTTTCGTAACTGCCGAAATACATACATAAGAGTAGATATTTGCTCAAATATCCGTTGGTGCGACGACAAAATTTGGTTTTTGGATAATTGAAAAACTGATTATTTAACAAACCAAATAATAGAGATAATCTCCTCTATTTCACTAGTATTGTAAAATGATTGCGAACTTACCTACACCTATTAATTCAATTATTATTGCTTTATTAAAGAGGCTATCCGTTGCGTCTGTTCTATTGCTTTGTGTGATCGTTGTCAAAGCACAAACGACTATTTATGTGTCTACAACTGGGAATGATGCATTTGATGGATCTATACATAAACCTTTTCTAACTTTAGAAAATGCTGTAATAAAAGCATTAAGCCTTGATGGCCGAGACGTACACATTTTTATCCGTAAAGGAACTTACGAACTTCGTAGGACAATTCTTATTAATTCTGCCAATTACCTTGTTCGATCTTTAAGCATAAAGCCATTTAATTCAGAAGTCGTTACCATTAGCGGATCACAGCGGTTAAAGTTAATCTGGACAAAATACAAGGGTGCTATAATGCAATCTTCAGTTAAGTTAGATACCATACCAGATCAATTGTTTTCAAACGGGCACACTATGCCAATGGCTCGATACCCTAATTATGATCTAAATGCACGAGTGTACAACGGTACCGCAGTAGATGCCATTGATGATTTTAGAGTTGCAACGTGGAATAATCCGAGTGGCGGCTACATCCATGCGCTGCACGAGGGAGAGTGGGGCGATTTTCATTATTTAATCACTGGAAAAGATTCCAAAGGAAAGCTTTTTTACCAAGGCGGTTGGCAAAATAATCGTCCATCAGCAATGCACAAGGAATACCGATTTGTCGAAAATATTTTCGAGGAACTTAATGCGCCAGGGGAATGGTTTTACGATAGAAAGACTAAAAAGATTTATTTGTATCCTGAAAAGGGACAGGTTCTTACAAATAGTATATTCAGCGCAAGTCGGTTAACCGATTTAATTCATATTAAAGGAAATTCATCAAACCCCATTAAGAATATCTCCATCTCAGGAATATCTTTCACACAAACGGCAAGGACATTTATGCAAGTTAAGGAGCCGTTATTAAGGAGCGATTGGATGATTTATCGAGGAGGTAGTATTCTACTAGATGGTACGGAAAACGTAAAAATTAGCAATTGTAAGTTTTTCGAATTAGGTGGAAATGCCATTTTCCTAAGTCATTATAACAAGCGCGACAGCATTAGTGGAAACCAGATTTTCAACGTCGGTGGAAATGGAATAGCGTTTGTGGGAGATCCAAATGCGGTCCGTTCCCCCTCGTTTCGATATGAAAATTTTGTGCCGTGGGCGAAAATGGATTTTGAAAAAGGATCTAAAACAAACAATTATCCCCAATACTGTATTGCCTACAACAATTTGATTCATCGTACGGGCCGAATTGAAAAGCAAAGCGCAGGAGTGCAGATATCAATGTCGTTTGCCATAACGGTAAGCCATAATTCTATTTATGACGTACCACGCGCCGGAATCAACATTAGCGAAGGAACTTGGGGTGGCCATATTATTGAGAATAACGATGTCTTTAATACCGTGCTAGAAACCGGAGATCATGGCGCATTTAATTCCTGGGGAAGAGATCGTTTTTGGAGCCCGAATAGAAATATTATAGACAGTATTGCAGCTGCGCGACCGGGAATTGAGTTGCTCGATGTAATTTCGCCGATTGTAATAAGAAATAACCGTTTCCAATGTGATCATGGTTGGGACATCGATCTGGATGATGGAAGTAGCAATTATCAAATATACAACAACGTTTGTCTCAGCGGCGGATTGAAACTTCGGGAAGGTTTTGAGCGCAAAGTCTTCAATAACATCATTATTAACAATACTTTTCATCCGCATGTATGGTTAAAGAATAGTAGGGATGTATTTACCGGAAACATTGTTACAATATCTTATGCGCCCATTCAAATGTTAAATTGGGGAGCAAAAGTCGATCGAAATTATTTTCTAACAAAAGATGCGCTAACTTCTGCGCAAAAATTGGGCATCGACCAAAATAGTATAGAAATTGTGAATGTGTTTGTAAACCAGGCTCAGGGAGATTATTCAATCAGAGCCGACGTTAGAATACAGGGATTTGATTTTAAATCTTTTCTGATGGATTTCGGAGTTGTCTCTCCAAAACTTAAAGCGCTTGTGCGCCATCCGGCGATAAATCCACTACTTGTTAGGGAATCGGCTGAAACGGCCCCTAACATCCACATTTTAGGGGCAGAAATAAAAAATATAAATTCGCTTGGCGAGCGTTCTGCTGCAGGAATACCTGATTATAGTGGAGCGCTTATTATTGCCATTAAGCCAAATTCACTGGCAGAAAAAAGCAAACTATTAGTAGGTGATGTGATTATTGCTGTTGATCAGCATGAAATTAAAACAATAGATAATCTTTCAAGCGCCTATCAAAACGTAAAATGGATGCCATCGGTATCGGTAGTAATCTATAGAAATCAGGTCAAAATGAAAATAGCACTGTATTTAAAATAAGCTGAGCACATCAGTTTTTTCTACTCGTGCTAATCACAGTCTGAACGGAGGAATAAACCCTAAGAATTGTATCGGTTTTAATTTGGAATTAACTGCTGCTTCACTATGTTTTTTGTTAAGGGATGAAATACACTTCTTCAAGAATTCATGCGAATAGAATTCAATAAAAAGTCTTTATTCAGAAAAAAAGTTATCTTAGTAGCAACCAAATCTATCCAAACTAAATTTTTTAAAACCTTTGTAAACATTATGAAAAACGACTTAGTATTTCTTGGCGACGTTTCGGCAAATCCTGGGCCTTTAGGGCTATTTGGATTTGGTATGACAACCGTGCTCCTTAATTTACACAATGCCGGATTCTATGAACTGAATGCCATGATTTTGGCAATGGGTCTATTTGTAGGTGGAACAGCTCAATTAATCGCAGGTATCCTCGAATCAAAAAAGAATAACACTTTTGGTTTGACAGCTTTTGTATCATATGGTTGTTTCTGGCTATCATTAGTCGCAATAATTTTGATGACAAAATCTGGTATTGCGCTGCCATCATCTTCCTCTGCTATGGGATTTTATTTAGCTATGTGGGGCATTTTCACGCTTATTCTTTTTGTTGGTAGCTTGAGAATAAACACCGCTTTATCTGTTGTATTTGTAACATTAACTATTCTATTTTTCCTACTTGCTACCGCAGAGTGGACTGGCAGTGGAGCTATTAAAATAGTTGCCGGGTATGAAGGTATTTTCTGTGGCCTTTCTGCAATATATTTGGCCGCTGCAGGGTTGCTGAACGAAGTTTATGGGGAAAAACTCTTGCCTATTGGTGAGGCAAATTTGCGCGACTAGAAATTATTGTGATGGATGGCTGAAAGTAAAACCATCTATCCATCACAATTACTAAAACAAAATTTGGTACTGCTTTCTACTTTGTTGTGCTCATCTATGATCTATGGTTAAAATTTGATTTTAGCCACTAGTCTGGAAAGCGCATTTTTTATTGATAAACTACCTAAGTCTTAATTTATTAAACTGTTTTCGTGTTGGCAGTCTGTCTGGTCAACTTCAATAGTTTTTTATGCGCTTGAGAATTACCAAAAACTTAATTGTGTACGCATTAAATAAGATTCTTATGCATTAATGGCAATTTTTCACGAAAACACTGTCTATTATATTAAGCCAAAGCCGCTTACAATATGAATACATCTTTGAATGAAAGCTAAAGCCTTAATAAATATTAAATAGTTCAAGAAATCGCGCCATAAAAACTCGAAAAATTATTTTTGCACATCATGAATAACTTGATTTTCACTTAACGATTAGTTAAACTTCCATAGTTGCACTTTACTTCTTATTATTGATAGATATCTAATTTTCAGATATTTAAGTCGAATATAGTTTTATTAGAAAACTAGAATTATAGAGATTTAATAATTTTTGCTTATCAATTTGGTAATACCTCTTTCTTTTCTTTGTGCCAATTCTAAAAGCATTTTTATTAACAAGTAATTCAAATTTATGAAAAGAAGCAATACTTTATCAAGTTACCTTCAACCACAGTTTTTCAGTTTTCTCCTGTTTTTCTTTTTAGCGTTAAATTTTGCGCCAATGGTTTTTGCACAAACAACCAGAACCATAAGAGGCAGCGTAACTGATGAAGACAATAGTTCACTGCCTGGAGTTTCTGTGAAACTAAAAGGATTCCAAACATCAACCTCAACTGATGAAAATGGAAAATATAGTATACAGGTTTCGGGTGATCAGCATATTTTGGTTTTCTCTTCGATTGGAATGATTACTAAAGTAATCCAGATTGTAAACCAAACCAGAATAGATGTTAAACTTCAGCCAGACTCGAAGTTATTAAAAGATGTAGTGGTTATTGGATACGGAACTGCAAATAGAAAAGATCTTACTGGTGCCGTTACCTCCCTAAATTCTGAGGAGTTTAACAATGGCGTTTTGGTGAATCCTGCAGAGCTTTTACAAGGTAAGGTTGCCGGGCTAAATGTGACCAAAAGCGGAGATCCAAACAAACAACCCGCAACTATTTTAAGAGGCCCATCTACTTTAAGAGAAGGGGCAGCCCAAGAGCCTTTTTATGTAATTGATGGCGTTCCAGGTGCATCAATAGATTTATTGGCGCCCGCCGATATTCAAAGCATCGATGTTTTAAAAGACGCTTCTTCAACCGCGATATATGGCTCTAGAGCTGCAAATGGAGTAATAATTGTAACCACTAAAAAATCTAAAGCAGGCCAATCGAGACTTTCTTACAACGGTTATGCTGCCACGGAAAGTGTATCAAAGCAATACGAGATGCTTTCAGCACCGGAGTTAAGGCAGTATCTTTTAGACAATAAGAAAGTCCTCAATCCAGTAGATGACGATGGATCTAATACCAATTGGCAAAACTTAGTCGAACGGACTGGCTTTTCACAAAACCATAATATTTCTTACGGGGGAGCGGAAAAAACGGCAGAGTTTGGCGCAAGCATCAATTATTTAGACAACCAAGGAATTCTTAAGAATACCGCATTAAAGAGAACCATTGCCAGGGGTTATTTAATTCAACGGTTTTTTAACGATAGGCTTAAGCTTAACTTAACCATCACCAATAGCAATTCTACCTCATCAGATGTTTATCAACAATATGTACTGTCGAACATGCTTTTCTTTTTGCCCACAGTGAGCCCTTTTAATGAAGATGGTAGTTACAAAGAAAATTATAATAGAACAGGCAGTGGAACAAGAAATCCACTCTCTATCGTCGACAATAATTCAATAAACACGAAAAATAATACAACTTTATTAAATGGCATAGCAGCGGTTGATATTTTTAAAGGGCTAAAATTTACCGCTAGCGGATCTATGCAAAAATCACAAAATACGTATGATACTTATCTAAACAGCCAATCGGGTTTGGCAAGAGGGGTGAATGGTCAAGCTAAAAAAACAGAATATTTAAATAAGGTTGATATTTTTGAAGGGTATTTTAATTACGATAGGATTTTTGCAGGCAAACATGATTTGAAATTATTGGCCGGTTACTCTTGGCAAGAAAATAGGGATAACGATGGGTTTGGGATCACGACACAAAATTTTTCAAACGATAATTTGTCGTCAAATAATTTATTCTTATCAAATCCCAATTTGCTTTCTCAAATCGCTTTTGACAGTAATCCAATTTCGACACTGAGGTTGATCTCCTTTTATGGTAGGATTCAATACAACTACAACCAAAAATATCTCTTTCAGGCTTCTTTAAGAAATGATGGTTCCTCAGCCTTTGGGGTAAACAATCAATATGGATACTTTCCGGCGATCTCTGCCGGTTGGCGCATTATAGGTGAAGATTTTATGCGAAACGCGCTAGTTTTTAGCGATTTGAAATTAAGAGTTGGATATGGAGTTTCTGGAAATAGTTTGGGATTTAATGCTTTTTCTGCCTTATTGGTTTATGGAACGCCTGCGGGCAACAGCAAATTTTTAAATAATGGAAACATTAGTAACGCAATTGGTCCGGTAAGAAATCCCAATCCTAATTTAAAGTGGGAAAGTACAGCAACGACCAATATTGGTCTGGATTTTGGTTTGTTAAAAAATAGAATTACAGGTTCGATAGACTACTACATCAAGAAGACATCAGATTTAATTTACGACCAGTATGAGGTCTCTACAACCCAATATTTTTTACCTACCATCACGGCAAACGTTGGAAAAATAAAAAATACAGGAGTTGAAGTTAGTTTAAATGCCTTGGTGGTTAAGTCAAGAGATTTTAGCTGGACAACTGCGCCAAATATTGCACATAATAAAAATGTGGTCGAAACACTATCAGATGATTTTTATAAAATCTCTTTGATCAATACTGCTCAATTGGGCGGCAAAGGGCAGTCCGGTAACTATAGCCAAATTGTGCAGCCTGGTATGCCTTTGGGTACTTTTAATTTGTGGCATTACACAGGTAAAAACGAAAATGGAGTTAGTACTTATGTAAACGCTAAAGGCGAAACGATTGCTACGCAGCCACTTACTACAGACCAAAAGGTTGCGGGAAATGCCCAGCCTTCTTTAATTTACGGATGGAACAATAGTTTTAGATACAAAAAGTGGGATTTGAATTTTCTGGTTAGGGGGACTTTGGGTAATAAAATTTTAAATGCAACGAAGGCATCTTTAAATAATCCATCAGATGCAAATCTTCAAAACATTCCGAAATTTACTGCCGGCGAGTCTGCCAACGACATTAATGGATATTTGATTTCGGATAGGTTTTTAGAAAATGGTTCTTACCTGAGGTTGGATAATGCAACAGTTGGCTATACCTTAAATCCAAAAACACCAACTGTAAAGAACATAAGATTGTATGTTACGGCCAATAATCTATTCGTAATAACTCACTACTCGGGCATAGATCCGGAAATTAATATTGGAGGTTTAACTCCCGGAATTGACAACTATAACTTTTATCCAAAAACAAGAACATTTAGTTTTGGTGTTAGTGCAAACTTTTAAATTTTAATATATTCAACTGATGAAAAATATACTATCCATAATCATACTAATCATTTTAACAATTTCTTTGTCTTGCCGAAAGTTAGATGTTAAAGTTGAATCACAATATGTAACAGGAAACTTTCCTTCTACTGAAGGTGATTATGCGGCACTGTTCGGTACTATGTACTCAAACTTAAGTTCTCAGTTTGGCGTACCTTATTGGAGAATGCAAGAGCTTTCTACAGACGAAGCTATTTTGCCTGCACGAGACGGGAACTTTGATGACGGAGGTCAATATAGACAATTGCACTACCACACCTGGACAATAGATCATCCAAACGTGCGCGACATTTGGCAATGGGGTTTTGGGGGGATTAATAATTGCAACCGACTTATAAACTTGACAAATGCGTCAGGTGCATCAGATGCTGATAAGGCATCAAAAATTGCTGAAGTAAAAGGCATGCGAGCGTTGTATTATTTTTTTATGATGGATTTGTTTGGAAATGTGCCCATAATAAATACGTTTCCAGTATTGGAGCAACCCACAAATGTAAGCCGAGAAAAAGTTTTTAATTTTATCGAGGCAGAGCTGAAAGCGATCATACCGAACCTACCAATAAAAACAGCTAACAACAATGTTCTGTTGTACGGTAGACCGACCAAAGCTATGGCATTTGCGTTATTGGAGAAAATGTATCTTAATGCCGAGGTTTATACCGGAAAACCTCGATATAACGAAGCAGTGGCAATGGCCGATAGCGTTTTTACAAAAAACAACTACAAGTTAGACGATAATTTCTTCAGCTTATTCGATGTAAATAACGGCCCTCAGGTTCAAGGTACTATATTTGCGATACCATACGACCAGCAAATCCCTGGCAATCAGATGACAAGATTTGGATTCTATTCTTACTTAGCGCCATCTTACGGGATAAATGTTGGGTTTAGTATTGCAATGAGTACCACACCAGAATTTTACAACCGGTTTAATTTGGCCGGCGATGTAAGAAAAAATTCTTGGCTCATCGGGAAACAGTTTTTGCCAAACGTTTCAGATAGAAGTCAAGATTTAACAAAACCAATTTTTTATGCAAATACAACGAACCAGATAGAGATTTTCCCGGATTTAGTGCTAAAACCTGGAAAACCAATGGATCTTGGCAATACACTTGCCGACCAAGCAAAAGGAATCCGTTCCATTAAATATTTTCCCGATGTTAATGCCATACAAGCAACGCGCTTAAATGGAAACGACATGCCTTTACTTAGGTTGGCCGACGTAATGTTGATGAAAGCAGAAGCAATTTTACGAGGTGCGAACGCGACAACTGTAAACGGAGAATTACAAACACCCTTAATTCTTGTAAATAAAATTAGGACTAGGGCAGGAGCTGAATTGGCTAAAAACGTAACTTTGGAGACTTTATTAGATGATAGAGCGAGAGAATTTAGTTGGGAAGCTTGGAGAAGAAACGACTTGATTAGATATGGCAAATTCGAGATTGACTATCCTTTACCCAATGATGTGCTCAACATGAATAAAGATATTACTAGAAGATTGTATCCAATTCCCGCCAATGAACTTAAGTTAAATGCTAACCTATTACAAAACCCTGGATACTAAATAATAACTATCTTTTAATAGTGATTTGACGAATTTTACAAACATATGAAAGCAACCATTTTTGCAGCACTCATTGTTGCAATGCCGTTTTTTCTGCAGGAAATACCTGGCAATACTCCTATAAATAAAATCCAAATAATCGGTTCTCACAACAGTTACAAACAAGCTATTGATCCTGCGTTGTTTAAGTTTTTTCAACAGCGTGATTCTGCATCGGCCAGTAAAATCGACTATGACCATATTCCTTTCGCAGCTCAGTTAGATTTAGGTTTGAGAAATTTAGAGATCGATGTATATTCCGATTCTATCGGCGGAAAATATGCGCACCCCAAAGGACTGGAATGGGTAAAAAACCAAGCTCCATATGACGTAAACCATGAAATGGCAAAACCAGGTTTTAAGATTTTGCACATTCAAGAACTAGATTTTAGAAGTTCTGCCCTCACATTTAAAGACGTATTGCAGCAGTTACAGAAATGGTCGGAAGCACATCCGGATCACAGTCCTGTTTTTATCACTTTGGAGGCGAAAGATGAGCCGTTAAGTTTGCCGGGAATGACTGTTCCCGAAAAGTTTAGTCAGAGAACTTTTGATGAGCTCGACAAAGCAATCATCGCAAACCTTGGTAGAAAGCATTTGCTCACTCCTGATCAGGTTAGAGGAAAATATAAAACCTTGGAAGCTGCGGTATTAAAGCAAAACTGGCCAACGTTAAAAGCGGCAAATGGAAAGTTTGCTTTTATTTTGGATGCAAGAGGGCAAAAGATGGAAACTTACATAAAAGACCATCCTTCGTTAATTGGGCGGGTTTTGTTTGCAAACGCTGACGCTGGAACGCCGGAAGCAGCTATGATGATTCGTAACAATCCTAAAGACCCCCAAATTCCAGAATTGGTAAAAAAAGGTTACATCATTAGAACCAGAGCTGACGCGGATACGCAACAAGCTAGAACAAACGATTATTCGGATTTTGATGCAGCAAAAGCTTCGGGCGCACAGATCATCACTACAGATTACTACCAAAAAAGTACACACTTTAAATCTGATTATAAAGTGAGTTTTGATGATGAAACTTACGTTCGGAAAAATCCGTTATTTTAGTAAACGCTCTTTGATATTAACATCACAGTGTGTATGCTGAAGAGATTTTTTCCCTCAGAAATCAGTTGGCAGAAAGCTACTTTCAATCATCAGGCATTTAGCAACCTATTTTAATAGTTTATGTTTATTCTTAGTCAAGCCTTTCAGTTTGTAGGAATAGGTTTTCCCGGTATGAAGTATAGAAAGCCATACAAATGCTTTTTTTCCGAGTTTTGATTATCGGCATCAAGGTTAATCTTCTCATTTGTTTGATGTTGGAGCATTGGTGGTGAATTCTATTCCCATATTTTACATTTAGAAAATAGGATGCGCCAACGTCCATAAAAGGCCTGCTTTTTTAAACTTCTCAACCATTTAAAAAATAAACCGTACATTTGTATCGCAAGCGATAGTATCTTGAACGATTTAAGTTTGTTGACATAAGTAGAGGTAATTGATGATTACAATATGAAATCAGATGATATAAAGTTAAAAAATCAAGTGTGCTTTCCGCTATATACTGCGTCAAGGTTAATTACGAGAGCATATATGCCCTTACTGGCAGAGCTTGGTTTAACCTATCCTCAGTATTTGGTTTTGATGATTTTATGGGAAGGTGATTGCGTTCCGATAAATGAAATCACTCAGGCTTTAGTGTTAAATACAAATACCGTTACGCCTTTATTGCAGCGGATGGAAAAGATGGAGCTGATTAAACGTAAACGGTCAACTGAAGACGAAAGGAAAGTATTTGTAGAACTAACAGAAAAAGGAAAGGATTTACAAAAGGATGCTGTTTTAATTCCAAACATGTTGAAAGCAAGTTTGGCATCGAATGATGTTGATGTAGAAGAGTTAATGGAAATAAAAGATAAACTGAATAATTTTATCAATACGCTTTTGAAGAAAAGCGTTGATTAATAATTGATAGCACTTCTGTTTATACGAAAGACATTGCACAGGTTAGAACTGTGTAAACATAGATTATAAAAAGAAAAAAAATGGAAAACAACATTGAAAAAAAAGTAGTCGTGATTACTGGTGCAAGCAGTGGATTAGGAGAGGCAACAGCTAAGCATCTTGCAGAAAAGGGAGCGATAGTTGTTTTGGGCGCAAGACGCGAAGATAAGTTGATACAAATTACAAAAGATATCACGTCAAAGGGAGGCACTGCAATTTATCAAGTGACCGATGTAACCAAAAAAGAAGAGGTAAAAGCATTGGTTGATATAGCGGTAACTACATACGGAAAAATCGATGTACTTATAAATAATGCTGGTATCATGCCAATTGCGCCGATGGCTGAAGTTAGGACTGATGAATGGGATAGCATGATTGATGTTAACATCAAAGGTGTTCTTTATGGAATCGCCGCTGCGCTTCCAATTTTCCAAAAACAAGAATCAGGTCACTTTATCAACTTAGGGTCTGTGGCCGGAATTAAGGTTTTCAGTCCTGGTGGCTCAGTTTATAGTGGAACTAAATTTGCCGTACGCGCAATAAGTGATGGATTAAGACACGAAGTTGGGCGTAATATACGCACGACAACGATAGAGCCAGGCGCTGTAGATTCAGAATTAAAGCACAGCACCAACCATAAAGAAAGTTCGGTTGGGGTAAACGAATTTTACAAACTTGCTATTCCGGCTGATGCCGTAGCCAGAGCAATAGCTTATGCCATTGAGCAACCTGCCGATGTAGATATTAATGAAATTGTAATCAGGCCAACAGTTCAAGACTTTTAATAGTCTCGATAATAGTCGGGTTAAAAATTTTTAATAGAAATGGAGCAAGGCATCAACTAGATAGGATTGCTCCATTTCTTTTTATTTTCAATTTATCCTTGTTGATATGCGTCGGATATTATTTCCTAATTTATCTTTGTAGTAATCAATCTATACATAAAAACCGTTTAATACCTACTTCAAAGTATAACTACAATGAGATCACATTCCTTTGATTTTCTCATATCGCTTAAACATTCCCTGACGGGAATATCACATTCAACCATAACCAAATAAGCAAAGCAGAACAAAGAGTATTTGAGATAATAAATGCCAGAAACATTTGCGGCTTCCTTTCTTAATTTTTTTCGATGCTAAATTTATTCAAACCCCAAAACAGCTGAATCAAATTAGTCTTCATCGTCATCATCTTTTCCTGCAATAAATTTAGGATATGCCATCTGCTTTTTTTCGTTAAACCATAAAATATGGTTCATCATCCCATCATTTCCACCATCAATATGATTATATTCTTTCTTTTGCGACTGCTTTGCATAATACAACGCTTTTCCTTTTAGGGAAGACAGCGATCTGTTCATTTCATTAAGCGGGATGATGTTTTTCTTAGCGATGTATTTTTGCTCAAAGGGTTTATTGTCGAAACAAGAAAACATCGGTAAGGCGGTTGCGTCTAAAAGATTCATAGGCGGTACACCCAAAATCTGCTCAATTGATCGAACCATACTTGTTTGGTTATAGTTTACAGAAACGGTTTTGCCAGTTTGGCTATATGGACTAACGATGAAACCGGTTGTTCTGTAGGCAGATACATGATCCCACCCTGCTTGAGAGTCGTCTTCAGTTACAAATATTACTGTGTTTTTCCAAAATTTACTTTTGCTAACTGCCTCAATAATTCTACCTAAAGCCAGATCATTATCAGCAATCATTGCGCGGGGAGTAGGCATTCCGGGCCGCGTTCCTGAAGTGTGATCGGTTGAAAGGGCCATGACCATCAAATTTGGAAGCTGGTCTCCATCTTGTTTTTCGTATCCTAAAAGTTCATTTATAAAGGCATCGGCACGATACTGATCAGTGATTTTTAATTCATCAGATCCAGGGTAACTGGGAGAAAGCCATGGACGAACTCTTGATATGGTCGTTACGTTCTTAAAACTGAGCTTTTCGCCAGCTTGATATTTTTTATAAATGTCTGTCCAAGATAAGGCATTATCCATTTCCGGGATTGCCGCTTCACCATAAATCCTTACGGTTTTGCCATGGTCGGCCACATTGTTCCAAATAAAGCCTTTTTGGTGGTAAACCATGGCATCAGTCTGCACATGTGGGTAACTTCTAAACCAAGCCCGAACATTTTTCTCTACATAATCTGTAACCATTCCGGCATCTGTCCATTGGTGGCCTTCAGCAGAACATTTTCCAGAAGCATAATAATTATCCAATAGCACAAATTGTTTAGCAAGTTGATGTTGGTTGGGGGTTACGCTATCTCCATAAAGACACAATTTATTTTCACCATTTCCTTGTGGCATGTCGCCCAAAACCTGATCGTAAGTTCTGTTTTCTTTAATAATGTATAGAACGTGTTTAAAAACAGAAGGCTCTCCAATGCGTTCTGGCATTGGCCTAGCAGGCTGGTTTTTCCTCGGACTTAGTTTTGCCAACGCTGTTCTAAAATGCAGCATAAGGTCTTTAACTCTTTGTGTATAAGTAGTTAGCGTCTCTTCATTAGGTAGTTCTATAAATGAAACGGTTGCTTTTTGATGATGTGAATTATAAGCGCCACTTGGGATGTCGTTAGTTTCTGCAGAAGTACCCTTTATGTCTTTACTATTTACCCTAGCTCCTTCGCCTTCTAAATTGGTAACCAGTAGTTGATTTTTAAAAAGCGCCAATCCACCTGGATAAGCTTCAGTTGGGATAAACCCCGCTATGTTGCTTTTTCCTTTCCCTATCGTGGATGCACTTTGGCCCAAATGTACTACCGCTACCGCATTATCCATGCCATTTGCTACATAAAGCTTGGTTCCATTAGAATCTATGGACAATGCATTGGGCGTGTCACCCATAAAACCATTATTCTGCGCATCTATTTTAACAGAAATAGTCTCGCTTACTTTCAAACTTTCTGTATTGATAACGGTAACATTATCAGAATTTCCGTTGGCTACAAAGATAAAGCTGCCATCTAAACTGCTTACTATGTCATTTGGATGGAGACCCGTGGCAATGTTTTTAACAGGTTTTCCATCTGTTGTAAAAACACTTACAGAGCCATTTGAAGAAGCACCTGTTTTCGGATCGATGTAAATGTTGCCGTAGGTAAGGGGAACTCCTGCGGTTTCGCGTTTCGAATTTTTTGCCGGCAATTCTCCACCCCAGTTGGTCACAAAAACTTTGTCTTTTAAAATCACTAGACCATAAGGTGCAGCACCGGTTTTTTTAGTCCAAACTGTTTTTTTATTAGCAAGATTTAGTTTGACCAATTCATTGTTTCCGTTTAATACCACATATAGAAAGTTTGCTCCCAATTCTTTGGTTATGGCAATTTCATTTGGCAGTGCCAACGGAGCATCGCCCGAAGCGGCAAAGTCAAATGTGTCTTCGATTGAAATTTTATCGCCATCCCAAACAGCTTCAAAAACCTTCGATTTTCCGGCGCCACTGCTTGCAGCGCCCCAAAATATTTTCACCTTCCCACCTTCGCTCAATAAGGAGATTCCCGAATATGTGCTCATGTATCCTTTAAAATTAGACTTGTCATAAGACCATCTGCTTAAAATTTTCTTCGTAACGGGATTCATTATTGAAATGCCGTAACGGTCTTCGATAATTATTTCATCCTTTCCGGTAACAATGGCCAGATCCAAACTGTGGTTTTCAAACTCGGGATCTCCGTAAGAAAGAGTCTCGCCAGCCGGACTAATAATCCTATTATAAGGCATTAAAACCGGTAAGGTATTGTTGTTTAATATGCCCTCGTCGTACGCAGAATGATGAGCGGTCAACTCCTGATTGTTAAGGGTAGCATTGGTTTTTTTAAACCTTCCGCAAGAAAAAACAAGTAAAATTATTGGACAAAAGACGGATATAAGTTTAAGCTTTTTCATTTGATGGATTGCATTTTCCAGATTAAAAATTCTTAGAAAATTTATCCCAAACGTACCACTTCATTTGTTAATTAATGAACAACAAACCATAAAATTAGGGTTGTGATTTGTTAATGGTGGATGTAGACAAAAATTACTAGTTCAAACTTTGATATTTTTTCTTTTCCAGAAACAAGCGCTTAATCGACTAAAAAGTCAGAATATTCCCTTTCCACACAAGATTTTTTTATTTCTATTCGCAATTAACCAGAGCGATTAAGTAGTTGTGGTTAACAAATAGTTAACCTAAACATAACATTGATTTAAGGTCTATCAGAGTTAAAAACCCTACCTTTTAAAAATGATTAGGCATTGCTTATATCGTTTAGAATATATTGTTTAAGAAGAACTTAAGCACAAGTGGTTTAATATAAGGCGAAAAAATCAACAAGGAATGCTTGAGAAGAAGAGATTTAAGTTGATTTTTGTATATATCCTAGTTGGCTGCTTAATCGCTGTGATTTATTCCTCATGCAATCAAAAAGATAAAAGTACCGGTTTGATAGGAGCGGGAAGTAGTTTTGATTATCCACTATTCTCTTCCATTTTCTCAAAATATCACGATAAAAATAAAGTTCAGATCAATTACCAATCTATAGGGTCTGGTGGTGGAGTTTTACAGCTCACTAATAAAACGATAGATTTTGGTGCATCAGATGCACCACTAAATAACGAGCAAACCGAAGGGATGGGTGCAGAGGTACTGCACATTCCAGTCTGTATCGGTGCAACGGTGGTAAGCTATAATATTCCTGGCGTTAAAGACACTTTAAATTTCTCTCCGAATGTATTGTCATCCATTTTTTTAGGAAAAATTAAAAATTGGGACGATCCGGCAATAAAAAAAGACAATCCGAACATCAACTTTCCAAATCTGATGATTACCGTAGTCCACCGATCTGACGGGAGTGGCACTTCCTTTATTTTTACCGATTTTCTCTCCAAAGTAAATCCAGAATGGAAAAATAAGGTTGGTGTCGGAACCTCGGTAAATTGGCCTATAGGTTTAGGTGGAAAGGGAAATGAAGGCGTTGCAGGTCTTGTAAAACTATCGCCAGGAAATATTGGCTATATAGAACTCTCTTATGCCGTCGAAAATAAAATGAGTATTGCAAGAATTGAAAACCAGGATGGAAAATTTATCAGTCCAACAATCGCTGCGATTTCCGCTTCCGCTGAGGTAGAACTACCTGCAGATGCGAAAACTTCAATTACAAATTCCAATTCAAGCATAGGGTATCCAATTTCTAGTTTTTCTTGGGTGATTATTTATAAAGAACAGAATTATAAAAATAGGAGCAGGGAGAAAGCCGAAGCATTGCTTCAATTGTTTTGGTGGGTGATACACGATGCTCAAAAATACAATGCCGATCTACATTATGCTCCGCTACCTACTGCTGCTATAAAAGTTACAGAAAATATTTTAAAGTCTGCGATTTACGATGGCAGTCCGATTTTAAGTCAACAGTAAAATGGAAAAGATAAAAATTAAGAAAAGGAGTACCAAAGCCGTTATTAAAGAACTTTCTGGAACTGTTTGGGATGACGAAACTCAAGTGTTAATTCCATTACACAGTCTTGCCAAAATAAGAAACCAGGAGAAAATATTTAACATTACGCTGGCTTCCGTTTCTTCTTTTTTACTGTTGTTGGTGGCCGGAATTTTTTTAACACTTCTCATTAGTTCCTTTCCTTCGATAAAGGCATCAGGCTTTAGTTTTTTTACCGGGACTGTTTGGGATCCGGTAAAGAATGTTTACGGAGCAGTCCCATTTTTGTTGGGCACTATAATTACCTCGTTCCTTGCACTACTCATATCTTTGCCTTTTTCTTTAGGCGTGAGTCTATATCTCGGCGAATATCAACCGAAAGGCTGGTTTTCCTCCATTTTAAGAAATGCCATTGATTTGATGGCAGGAATCCCATCTGTGGTTTATGGATTTTGGGCACTATTTATTCTTATTCCGATTATAAGATCGATACAAATACAGTTGGGTATTCCCTCTTACGGGGTAGGGATTTTAACCGCCTCTATTGTTCTTTCTATCATGATTATTCCTTATTCTGCATCTATGGGTAGAGAAGTGATCAGTATGGTGCCTAAAAATTTGAAAGAAGCGGCTTATGCAATGGGTGCCACGCGTTATGAAATGATTAAAATGGTTGTAATGAGTTATTCGCGCTCCGGACTGTTTGCAGCGTCTTTGCTTTCTTTAGGTAGAGCATTGGGAGAAACTATGGCCGTAACAATGGTTATCGGCAACGCTTCTCAATTACCAAAAAGTTTGTTCTCTCCTGGCAATACCATGGCAAGTCTTATCGCAAATGAATTTACAGAAGCGGCAAACAAAACCTATTTTTCTGCACTGATAGAAATCGGTCTGGTACTTTTTCTGTTAACTGCGCTTATTAATTATTTGGGTAAAACCATCATGAGTAAATTAAGCTTCTCGAAATGAATCACGCCATAAATAGACGGTTATACAAAGATAAGATAGTTAAAGGTCTGGTGATTCTTTTCGCTTGTTTGTGCATCATTCCATTAGTATCAATTCTTTTTTACATCGCCAAACAAGGCATAACCAGCATAAACTGGGATTTTATCGTCAACATTCCAAAACCGGTAGGCGAGCAAGGCGGAGGAATTGCAAACGCTCTGGTAGGAAGCTTAATTATTGTTGGGATGGCAACCGCAATGGCGGTTCCGTTTGGTGTACTTGGTGGCATTTATCTACACGAAAGTAATGGAACAAGATTGGCCACCTGGAGCAGATTTTTTACCGATATTTTAATGGGAGTTCCATCTATCGTAATTGGCATCATTGCTTACTTTTGGGTGGTGATGACCTTTGGTGGTTTTTCTGCGTTTTCTGGTAGTATTGCACTTGCCATAATGATGTTGCCCATTATTGTAAAATCTACGGAGGAAACTTTAAAATTGTTACCCAAGCAGCTTAAAGAATCTTGTTTGGCATTGGGCGTTCCCTATCATAAAACCATTATTGGGTTAATTATTCCATCCGCTTTAAGCGGAATTGTTTCTGGTATTTTATTGGCAATTGCAAGGGTGGCAGGAGAGACAGCACCTTTATTATTTACGGCTTTTGGCAATCACTACCTATCAACTTCGCCATCTGAGCCGATGCAGAGTTTGCCGCTTCTCATATTTAATTATGCCACTAGCCCGTATGAGGGTTGGCATAATTTGGCTTGGGGCGCATCATTTATACTTATCGTGTGGATTCTTCTAATGAATTTTACCACCAAACTCATTATTAAAAAATGGAGAATAACCTATTAAGAACCAAGAATTTGAGTGCCTATTTTGGTGATAAGGAAATTGTTAAAAATGTAAATGTTAATTTTAAGCCTAATCAAGTTGTTGCCATAATGGGACCTTCTGGATGTGGTAAAACTACTTTTTTGCGTTGCCTCAACAGAATGCATGAACTTGTGCCAAGTGCTTCTACGACTGGAGAAATTTTAATGCACGAGCGAGACATCAATTCGCTTCCACCCATTTTAGTAAGATCAAAAATCGGGATGGTTTTTCAGCAGCCTAACCCATTTCCAAACATGAGCATTTATGATAATGTAATTGCCGGTTACAAGCTAAATGGTGTAAAACTAAGTAAAGAGGACAAGGATAAAATTGTACATGAATCTTTAAAAAAGGCTGCCTTATTCGATGAGGTGAAGGATAAATTGAATGATAAGGGAAGTTTTTTGTCTGGAGGTCAGCAGCAAAGACTTTGTATTGCAAGGGCGATTGCGCTAAAGCCAGAAGTGATTTTAATGGATGAACCAACTTCTTCTTTAGACCCAAAGTCTACCGCGCAAATTGAAGATTTAATGCAAAGCCTTAAAAAGAATTACACTGTTATTGTGGTTACGCACAACATGCAGCAGGCCAGACGAATCAGCGATTATTCTGCCTTTTTCTTTTTGGGAGAATTGGTAGAATATGGTCCGAGCAATGAAGTTTTTCAAAATCCAAAAGATGAGCGCACCAAAAACTACATTGATGGCGTTTTTAGTTGATAGGGAATAGGTGTTGGGAATTAGGCTTTAGGTAAATAAATAACCTAGATCGAAATTAATCGTCATCGTGTTTTGTCTTGTTTTCGGCAATTACAAAGGCACTTCTTCGGGGCGCAGGCATAACAGAATGTTCTCCATTTACCGATTTCCAAATAACCGAATTTAACTCTAAATCTGGTATCGAATCTTCTTTTTTGAGATTAAATAGCGCAGATTTTTTAGAACTCCCGTTAACAGCAATATTTCTCGCCTCCAAATCATTACCCGATTTAAGGTGCTTATAAGGAGTAAAGTCTGGATTGGAAGTAAAACACTCAAATAAGGGTTTGGCAGCGGCATCGTATTGACTCATCGGGGGCAAACCGAGAATAAGTTCCATTGTTCTTAATGCGCCACTTGTAGAGTACATGGTATGATTAACTTCTTTTCTCTTTGCATATGGGCTAATCACTAAAATCGGCGAACGATGTGCATCTACATGATCAGGACCATTTTGGGCATCATCTTCCAATACAAAAACCACTGATTCTTTCCAGATGCTACTGTGCGAAAGATAATCAACAAACAATCCAACAGCCAAATCATTATCTCCAACAGCTGCGGTGGGCGTAAATGCGCCGATTTTTTGACCGCTTGTATGGTCACTAGAAAAACGTAGAGTATTAAATTGCGGAACTTTATTTTGAGCCAATAACAAGTCAAAGTCTTCTCGCCACGATTTAAAGCGGGTGGTGTCTTTTATGTTCATATCAAAACCGGCATATCCTGGGCAAAAATGATTTTCGAGCGATTTGATATTTGCCGTTTTTCCATCCGTAAATTCTCCATAAGTTCGGTAGCTAACTCCGGCCCTCTCGCAATAATCCCAAATAAATCCGTCTTTCGGAAAAGCAATTTTCCTTGTACCTTCAAAATCATATGTACCGCCTCTGCCACCGTAACTTATTGGCCAGCTTTTCTCTACATAATCGTTCGCATAAGCTGCCATGCTCCAATTGTGCCCATCGGCACTTACCTCGGCATCCACATAAAAATTATCCAACAATACAAATTCATTGGCCAAGGCATGTATATTAGGTGTTACACTTTTTGGAAAAAGGCAAAGACTACTGTCTCCATTTCCGGTCTTTACATCGCCCAAAATCTGGTCGTAAGTTCTATTCTCTTTAATGATGTAAAACACATGTTTGATCGGGCAACTTTCTCCTAATTTAAATGGAATGGAATTTTTAACAGATAAGTTTACGTTTTCTGATTGAAAAGGTGAATTTCTCCGTACCTGCTCACTGTAGATGTTCAATTGATCGGGGTTTGGTTGTTTTATGATGGAAAGCGTACCCTTAAACAAACCGCCAATATACTGCACTTCCTTTTTAACCGTCGGGCTCTTTTGGTAATCGCTGTCATCATTCTTGCTAATAGGCTGCGGGCCGTATGGATTCGGCAAACTTGTGAAGCCTTTGCCGTTGGCAACCCAAATTTTATCTCCATAACTTTTAACAGAAGTAGGATACCATCCAGTAGGGATGAATCCCTTGCTCACACTATTTGCAGGTTTGCTTACATCAAAAACTGCAAGGCAATTATTATCTGCATTGGCAATGTACAATGTTTTTTCATCTTGCGATAAAGCCAATCCGTTGGTTGTTGAGCCGGTCAACTTAGTTGGGAAAAGGGAAGCAGAAATAACTTCCACCACTTTTTTACTATCGGTATTAATTACAGAAACAGAATTATTCCCGGCATTCGCAACATATAAGACGCTGCCTTTCTTATTTAAAATTATTTCATTTGGATTATTTTCTACAGCGATACCATCTGTTATTTTTTGCTGTTTAACATCGTAAATAGCAACTTTTTCAGCTCCCCACAGAGAAATATAGAGTCTTTTTTGATCTGGAGAAAGCACACAGGAATAGGCTTCTGCACCCAACGGAATGCGATTCTTAACCTTTTTAGTTGTTAAATCTACCACATACAAACTATTGTCTTCTTTAGTTACCGTATACAATATCGTTTGGCTATTATTTACCGCAATACCTGTCGGACTAATTTTATTCGGCCACTTTTTCCCGAGGGTAATGGTATCGGCGGTACCAATTTTTTGCTTAGCAATAGGATAAACTAGAATAATATTGTCATTTGCCCCGCTTACATACAACTTTTTATCGTCTGCGCTAAACTGCAATCCATACCAAGCTTTCTTAATGGGATGCTCGTCCAAAATTTTATCAGATTTTGCGTCAATCAACTGGATGCTTTGAGTGCTTTGGCCATTGTTTGTCACAGCTAAAAGTTGATGATTGTGCGACAGCTGAATGTTTAATGGCAAATCGCCTAAGGGTAAAGAAGTTCCTGCCGGGCTTAGAGACCAACCATTCGGCAATAAAATACGCTTTGCGTACGGATTATTTGTAGGTGTTTGTGCATTCGCCCAGTATTGTGAAAAGAGAAAGAAGGCAATAATTAGTAATTTATTGAAGTGATGTTGGTTCATCTTTTCTTAGTTGAATGATTAATCAAATTAAGACAAATTATTTCTTAACAAACTGCGATTTCGAATTTCTTAACTTCTAATTATTGTTAAAAAACAGCTACTTTTAATAAGGCATAATTTTTTTGCTTTTAGGAAAAAAAAGGTGGCATTTGTTTAAAATTTAATAGCAATTGCAAAAATATGAAATTTCGCTTTAACCGGATACCAATAATATTAAGTTAAAGTAATCTTATTAGTCGATGTTGACCCATAAGCATCTGAATAAATTTAGTTGTAATTGTTGCAGATCTCACTTTACCTATAAGTGATTTGCATAAAATAATAGAAAAAACAAAAGCTATTTTTTCGGAATAGAATTAATAAATTATTGAATTAACACGATTTTTTTAACAGGATATTTTCCTGGGATTATCTATGATAAGTCTGCTAATACATGTGGAACCAGCATTCTCACGACTGTTTCCTCAACTCATCAAGTAATTAAGTGAAGTGCCTCCATTTTAGACTAAAAAATTTCACTCGTTCCGTATTCACGAGTTGCGCTATGGCATATATGTGGTAAGTGGCTTCATCAGCAAAACTAGCAAAACTTATCGTTGAACCTGCCCGCCTTTAAAATGGTTCATGTCGATGAGAATATTTTAAACTCTTAGAAGCAATATTTTGATTGTAGTGAATGGCTATGATTTTTAGAAAATTCGAATGTGGTTTTGATCTAAATGTTTATCAATAAATGGTATACTCTATTTTATTTTTACAAAATAACTTTTAAACATAAAATTCTGTCATGTATATTTTTTGTAAACATTTTAAATTTTTTAAAAACATATTATGCTTTAAATGAGAATATTATACTTTTTATTTTGAGACATATTTTTTCGTAAAGTAAATTTTATACTCAGTTTTTGTACATTTATAATTCTTTGACTATTGTCATGGTAAAAAATAATCCCAGTTATGCGAGTAGAGAATCTATCTAAAACCAAAAAAATTTATACCCAAGAAGAAGCCTATGATGCTTCTGTTCTGTACTTTAAAGGCGATGAATTGGCAGCGCGAGTCTGGGTAAATAAGTATGCTTTAAAAGATTCGGACGGAAATATCTACGAAAGTACGCCCGATGACATGCATCGTCGCATTGCAAGTGAAATTGCTCGCATAGAAGAAAAATATCCTAATCCACTCAGCGAAAAAGAAGTTTTCGACGCCATTAAAGATTTTAAATACATTGTTCCTCAAGGCAGCCCGATGGCCGGGATTGGTAATCCGTACCAAATTGCTTCCTTATCTAATTGCTTTGTAATTGGTAATGACGGTGATTCGGATTCATATGGAGGTATTATGAAAATCGACCAGGAACAGGTTCAGTTAATGAAACGTAGGGGTGGTGTGGGTCATGATCTTTCGCACATTAGACCAAAGGGTTCCCCGGTAAAAAATTCTGCCTTAACCTCTACAGGTATTGTTCCTTTTATGGAGCGTTACTCTAATTCAACTAGAGAGGTTGCCCAGGATGGAAGAAGAGGTGCCTTAATGCTTTCAGTTTCCATAAATCACCCAGATGCAGAAGATTTTATCGATGCCAAATTAGAACAGGGAAAAGTTACCGGTGCCAATGTTTCGGTGCGGATGGATGATGCATTTATGCAAGCTGTAAAAGACGGAAAAAATTACACTCAGAAATATCCGATTTTTAGCGACAACCCACAAAAGAGTCAAGAAATTGAAGCCTCAAAACTTTGGAAGAAAATAGTCCATAATGCCTGGAAATCTGCCGAACCGGGTATTCTTTTTTGGGATACGATAATTAAAGAATCTGTGCCAGATTGCTATGCAGATTTGGGTTATAAAACCGTTTCTACAAATCCTTGTGGAGAAATTCCACTTTGTCCGTATGATTCGTGTCGTTTATTGGCAATTAATTTATTCTCTTACGTAGAAAATCCGTTTACCGAGAAAGCCAAATTTAATTTTGAACTTTTTAAAAAGCACATCGGTATCGCACAAAAAATAATGGACGATATCATCGATCTCGAACTTGAAAAGGTGGATGCCATCATTGCTAAAATTGATGCGGATCCTCAGTCTGAGGAAGTAAAAGCAGTAGAGAAAAATCTTTGGATCAACATTAAGAAGAAAGCGAAGGAAGGTAGAAGAACCGGAATTGGCATCACTGCCGAGGGAGATATGCTCGCCGCTTTAGGTTTAAGATATGGCAGTAAAGAAGGGGTAGATTTCGCTGTTGAAATACATAAAACAATCGCGATAGAAGCTTATCGTGCATCGGTTATTGCAGCCAAAGAACGTGGCGCGTTTGAAATATTCGACGCCGAACGCGAAAAGAACAATCCGTTTATCCTTCGTTTAAAAGGAGCGGATGAAAAATTGTATTACGATATGTTGGAGTACGGTAGAAGAAATATCGCTCTGCTTACCATTGCGCCAACCGGAACAACAAGTTTGATGACGCAGACCACTTCTGGCATCGAACCAGTTTTTCTCCCAGTTTACAAGCGTCGAAGAAAAGTTAATCCGAACGACAAGAACGTACGGGTAGATTTTGTAGATGAAGTAGGGGATAGTTGGGAAGAATATGTTGTGTTTCACCACCGTTTTAAGCAGTGGATGGAAGCGAATGGCATAGCCACAGATAGAAATTACAACCAAGAAGAGCTCAATAAAATTGTGAAGAAATCACCTTATTACAAAGCTACTTCTAACGATGTAGATTGGTTAAGCAAGGTAAGAATGCAGGGCGCGGTACAAAAATGGGTCGACCATTCCATCTCGGTAACTATTAATTTACCCAACGAAGTAACTGAAGAATTGGTTGGGAAAATTTACTTAGAAGCTTGGGAAGCTGGTTGTAAAGGGGTAACCGTTTACAGAGATGGGTCTCGCTCGGGTGTGTTAATCTCTAACGAAGAAAAGAAAGACGACGGGAAAGCAACGCTAACCACGTTTCCAACCAAGCGGCCTGAATTATTGGAGGCTGATGTAGTACGTTTTCAAAACAGCAAAGACAAGTGGATTGCTTTTATTGGATTGATTGATGGAAAACCTTATGAGATTTTCACAGGTTTCTCAGACGATGAAGATGGAATATTGATTCCACGTTGGGTAAATGAAGGGTTTATTATCAAAGCCAGAAACGAAGACGGAACTTCCCGCTATGATTTTCAATATAAAAATCAACGGGGTTATAAAACAACCATAGAAGGGCTTTCTCACAAGTTTAATCCAGAGTTTTGGAACTATGCAAAATTAATTTCTAGTACGCTACGGCACGGTATGCCGATCGATAAAGCGGTAGATTTAATTAGCAGCATGCAATTGGATACAGAAAGCATCAACACATGGAAAAACGGTGTAGCGCGTGCTTTAAAACGTTATGTTGCCGATGGAACCGAGACAGGGAAACAACGCTGTGAAAACTGCAACAGTACCTCACTCATTTACCAAGAAGGTTGCCTAACTTGTAAAGACTGCGGCAGCTCGAAGTGTGGATAAAGAGAGTTGAAGGTTAAAAGTTAAGGGTTAAAAGACTAAAGATTAACATAAAGGCTTTCCCACTAGCTTTGAAATAGATAAAGCCATCTCCCGTAACGGAGATGGCTTTAGATTTTTAATATTTTTAACAATCAGCTACTGCAGTTTTGGCATCGACTTTCCTGAGGGTCATGCACCTTTCATTTTTTATTTTTCGGATCCGGCGTTAGGCGACTTCGATTAGGCTGAAGGAGTAAATTTCCCTTCCTATGGCCTCATTGTAGTCTGCGAGCTTTAAAATATTTAGCCGGTTATCTGTTGCGATTACCATCTCAGAGGATCTTTCCCGCCCATTTTTGTTCAAATTTGAGCAGTTTTTGTCAAACTAGTAGTCAATTACCTGTTCTTCAAAATGCTCCGGCATCTCCCTATAATTGTATTTCTGACCGCGAAGTTGGGGTTCGAAACCTGCATTTCTGATAGAATCTTGAATGCCATTTGCTGTAAAGCGATGTGGCGCACCTGCGGCAGAAACTACATTTTCCTCAATCATTATGGAGCCGAAATCATTTGCGCCGGCATGTAGACAAAGCTGTGCCGTCGCCTTTCCAACTGTAAGCCAACTTGCTTGTATATTTTTTACATTAGGCAGCATAATACGACTTAACGCAATCATCCTCACATATTCGTCGGCGGTTATCGTATTTTTAATGCCTCTCAATCTTTTTAAAAGCGTGCCATCATCTTGGAATGGCCAAGGAATAAAGGCTAAAAAACCATTGGCACCTGCTGGTTTTTCGCTTTGTACTTCCCTAATCCATACCAAATGTTCAAAACGTTCCTCAATTGTTTCTACGTGGCCAAACATCATTGTTGCAGAAGTGGTAATGTCTAATTGATGCGCTGCACGCATCACATCTAGCCACTCTCTTCCTCCACATTTTCCTTTAGATATCAATCTTCTTACTCTATCGTTTAAGATTTCGGCACCGGCACCGGGCAACGAATCCATACCCGCGTTTTTTAGGGCGCTTAACACTTCAGTATGGCTTATTCCCTCTAGCTTGGCTACATGTGCAATCTCCGGCGGACCGAGGGCATGTAGCTTTAAAGTAGGATAAAGTTCTTTTAATTGTTTAAAGAGCGTTGAATAAAACGCTAGTCCCAAATCTGGATGATGCCCGCCTTGTAAAAGCAGCTGGTCTCCTCCCAACCTAAAGGTTTCTTGGATTTTGACTTTATAAGTCTCTAAATTTGTAATGTAGCTGTCCTCATGCCCAGGGCGCCTAAAAAAGTTGCAAAATTTACAGTTTGCGATACACACATTTGTGGTATTTACATTTCTGTCTATCTGCCAGGTTACTTTTCCGCTCGGTACCTGTATTTTTCGCAATTCATTTGCTACAGCCATCAGCGAAGCGGTAGAAGCGTTATGGTATAGGTAAACTCCTTCTTCCTGATTTAAAAACTCGAAATTAGACGCTCTTTTTAATAGATCTCCCGTATGCATATACAAAGATAAATAAAACTATAAAGTTAAAAGTCTGGGGTCTGTAAATTGCGGGCAATAATTTTCGCCTTGCTGTTAATTTTTTCTAATGAGAGCTTTTAAATACTTTCTAACCGGGATATCGTACACTTTTAAGATTAAGTAAGCAAAAACCACACATAATATTGTTCCGATAACCATCACCCACGAAATGTACAGGAAATTTGGCTTGTGCGAGTTGTAAAAGTTAGCAAAAATCCAGATGATGGAGAAATGGGTGGTATAGAGCGGATAGGAGATATTTCCAGAAAAATTGCACAATTTTTTTAGGCCGTTTTTTACGGCGCAGCCAGCTCCTAAGGCAACCAATAGTGGGTAAACAACCATTACAATGAGCGGTTCGGTGATGTAATTCCAAGCCTCATTATAGGGCGATATGAAAGTAAGAAACAGCAAAATGGCAAGAACAATAAACCCAATTTTGTTCTTAATAATCAAATTTGATTTGAAAATTAACATCCCCATAGAGAAGGAAAATAAAATTCTAGCACCGCCGTCCCAGAAGTTTAGAGCGCCCCAACCACCGCCCAAAGTTTTGGCCTTAAAGGCAACGTAACACAGAAATATTGCGCCAATAATGGTTGCCATAAGGAGTACTTTTTTACTGCATCTATATAGAAAGACAGCAAAGGCAATATTTGCCAGATACTCCCAGAACAGTGACCATGAGGGCGCGTTTAGCGGAAATAATTTGTAAAACCGTTCTGGAATTATTTTTAAAGGTATTAGAAAAATCGACGCCAAAAAATATAAACCAATCTGTTTCACACTATACAAATTTTGATAGTCGGCAAAAGGGTCAAATAGAAATGTCAGGAGTCCCAATACCGCACCCAAAATTATAAGCGGGTGCAACCTAATCAACCTTAGCTTTAAAAAGTTCCAAAATCCGATCTCTTCAATTCTGTGCTCGTAAGCATAGGCCACTACAAATCCCGATAAACAGAAGAAAAAATCTACCGCCAGATATCCATGACCGATAAAGTTTTTGCTGTAATCGATGATTACCTCCTCCATGAAATGAAAGATGACAATAGCCAAGGCTGCTACGCCTCTTAATCCATCTAATATTTCAAAATGTTGTCTTGATTTGAATAAAGTAGCATTCCCGGCAGCTGAGGGCATATCTATACTGTTTATCTGGTTTGGGATGCAATGTTATGGATTTTAAAAGCAAAATTGTTAAACAGCCTGGTAAAGATTTTTGATTATTGAAATAAAGTGCTGGTGCAAAAAGTCTCACTTTCGAAATTTTTAAGATTTGCCGCTGTGACGAGATAGTTTAAAAATTAAAGAAATGCTTTAAGTTTTGAAGCGGGATTTATCCGTTTTAAAAAAGAGTTAAATCTCACTAGTTTTCCTGTACGAGCGTCTTTTCGGAAATGAGTCGGTCATCGTTTCTTATCTAAAGCTTCATTTACATAAATCAAACAATTACATAATTAAGCAGTGGCACAATTAAACTATATTTGCCAATTATGGTAGATTTTATTCGTTTTACATTAGACAATGGGTTAAAGGTGCTTGTGCACGAAGATCACACTACGCCGATGGCAGTTTTAAATGTGATTTATGACGTTGGCGCAAGAGATGAAGACCTAAATAAAACAGGTTTTGCGCATTTATTTGAGCACCTGATGTTTGGAGGATCTGGTAACATTCCAAGTTACGATGAGCCATTACAGCGTGTTGGCGGTGAAAACAATGCCTATACCAGCAACGACGTCACCAATTATTACCTAACCCTTCCTGCTATAAATATTGAAACTGGTTTTTGGCTGGAAAGCGATAGAATGCTTAGTTTAGCGTTTTCTGAAAAAAGTCTTGAAACGCAGATCAGCGTAGTGAGCGAGGAGTTTAAGCAAAATTACCTTAATCAGCCTTATGGCGATGTTTGGCTAAAACTGCGGCCTCTGGCCTATAAAACTCACGCTTACAGTTGGGCAACGATCGGCAAAGAACTTTCTCACATCGCAGATGCGAAAATGGATGATGTTAAGGCGTTTTTTCGCAAGCATTACAATCCACAAAATGCCATTTTGGTAGTAGGTGGGGATGTAACCGCTGATGAAGTTAAGAGATTGGCAGAAAAATGGTTCGGGCAGATTCCTAGAGGAGAAAAATACAATCGAAACTTGGTGCAAGAAGCCGTTCAAACAGCAGCAAGAGAACTAACAGTTACTGCCGAAGTCCCTCTAAATGCCATTTATATTGCTTTTAAAGTTCCGGGCAGAATGGATAAAGACTATCATGCCTACGATCTTTTATCAGATATTTTGTCTAGCGGAAAATCTGCTCGACTTTATCTAAGCCTATTAAAGGAACAAGAATTATTTAGCGAGATCAATGCGTACCATACCGGAAGTATCGACCCTGGTTTGTTCATCGTAGAAGGTAAACTTACTGACGGCATTCCCATGGAATACGCTGAAAAGGCAATTTGGGAGGAGTTGGAGAAAATGAAAGATGTAGAAGTACCAGATATTGAGCTTAATAAAGTTAAGAATCGCGCAGAATCTGTGCTGGTCTTCTCTGAAATGAGTTTACTTGATAAAGCTACAAATTTAGCCTACTATGAATTGTTAGGCGATGCGAATTTACTAAATAATGAAGGCGAGGAAATTCAGAAAATTACCGCCGCAGACATTAAGCGGGTTGCAAATCAGATATTTGACAAAGATAAGTCATCAATGCTCCATTATTTTAAAGAAGAAAAACAAGCTGCTCAAACAGTTTAATACCCAAAAAAATGCTGAACAGAACAATAGCTCCGGAATTTAAACAGGTTGCAGACATAAACTTTATCCATCCAACATTAAAAACATTAGACAATGGCGTGCCCATCTACACTGTATTTTCTGGAGAGCAAGATCTTGTAAGGATAGAATTTATTTTTGACAATGTAAACTGGGATTTTTCTAAACCCTTACAGGCCATTGGCGTAAACGCATTGCTTACTAGTGGAACGCATCAGTTTTCTGCAAGACAAATAGCAGAACGTACAGATTTTTACGGGGCGTTTTTACAGACTGCTTATACCCAAGATCAGGCTTCAGTAACCTTATACACGTTGCGTAAATATTTGGCGCTTGTGCTTCCAATTGTGCAAGATACATTAGTAAACGCACAATTTCCTCAAAACGAGCTAGATACGTATGTGAGAAACCAGAAACAAACGTTGCTCGTAAATCTAGAAAAAAACAGTTTTTTGGCTAGAAAAGAATTTGCACACGCCATGTTTGGGGATACAGCTTATGGCGTTGACATTAGATTAGAGCACTACAAAAGTTTAAATCGGCCCGATTTAGTAGCCTATCATAAAGCGGCATACGCTCCAAACAATTGTACCGTGGTGGTTGCGGGAAAATTTGATGACGAAGCTTTCGATCTGATGAACACACATTTTGGTAGCGGTTGGCAGAATGCCGACGCAACGGAAAATAGTTTCGTTTTTGGCGAATCAGAAAAGAAAGATATTTATATAGAAAAACCTGAGAGTTTACAATCTGCCGTCAGGACCGGCTTACTGGCAATTAACAGAAATCATTCAGATTTTGCCGGACTACAAGTTGTAAATTGCATATTGGGAGGCTATTTTGGCTCTCGATTAATGAATAATATTAGAGAAGACAAAGGTTATACTTATGGCATCGGCTCTGGTTTATCATCGTTGAAACATGCAGGATATCTTTCTATTGCTACAGAAGTTGGAGCAGATATCTGTCCGGCCGCGCTGACAGAAATTTATAAGGAGATCAATTTACTTCGCGATGAACTTGTGGGAGCGGATGAATTAGACCTTGTAAAGAATTTTATGTTAGGCGCCACGTTAGGTAGTTTGGAAAACATTTTTTCACATGCTGATAAATTTAAAAACATCCATTTTTCGGGTTTGGATTACAGTTATTACGATAAATACATCACCACCGTAAAAACCATTACCGCAGTTGAAATTCAAGAACTTGCTGAGCGATACTTAAAAATAGAACAGTTCAAAGAAATAGTGGTTGGGAAAAAATAAAATTTTCATAAGTTTTTAAAGTTATTGGTATTGAAAAGAACCTATTCTAATTTTGGCGAAAAAGGATAGCGCTGAATACGCTGTTTAAAATAGTCAATGCACTTTTTGTCTATAAAAGAAAAGAGCATATAATTTAGAGCTACTTACGATAATTTCTTTTAAAAGCCAGTAATCTTACGTATCTTTGCCCCGCAAATAATAACCACTAATTTATTTGCCATGCAATCTGATTCCAACAAATTTATAGCCACTGGTTTAACTTACGACGACGTTTTGTTGTTGCCTGCATATTCCGCTGTGTTGCCGCGTAACGTAAGTACCGCTTCACAATTAACAAAAACCATAAGACTAAACGTTCCATTAATTTCTGCAGCCATGGATACGGTTACAGAGTCTGCGCTTGCTATTGCAATTGCTCAGAATGGAGGTTTGGGCATGTTACACAAAAACATGAGTATTGAGCGCCAGGCAGAAGAAGTTCGGAAAGTGAAGCGATCAGAAAGTGGAATGATCCAAGATCCTGTTACCTTATTTGTCGATGCAAAAGTTGCAGACGCGTTTACCATTATGCGCGAACATAAAATTGGAGGAATTCCAGTGGTAGACCAACACAATAAGTTAGTCGGCATTATTACCAATAGAGATTTACGTTTTCAAAAAGACATGGCAAGACCTATTGCTGATGTAATGACGAAAGAAAATTTAATTACCGCTCCAGAAGGTACCACACTAGTTCAGGCAGAAGCAATTCTTCAAAACTATAAAATAGAAAAGTTACCCGTTGTAAATGAGGATGGTTTTTTGAGCGGACTGATTACGTTTAAGGACATCCAAAAAGTTAAGAATTATCCTGCAGCTTGTAAAGACGAACACGGCAGACTTCGCGTTGGGGCAGCGGTTGGCGTAACGCCAGACACGTTGGCTAGGGTAGATGCTTTGGTAAATGCTGGGGTGGATGTAATTACAATAGATACCGCCCATGGCCATTCTAAATTTGTGGTAGATAAACTAAAAGAGGTTAAAGCAAAATATCCAGACTTGCAGGTTATTGTTGGCAATGTTGCTACAGGCGCTGGCGCTAAATATTTAGCAGATGCAGGTGCGGATGCAGTAAAAGTTGGCATTGGTCCTGGTTCAATCTGTACTACAAGAATCATTGCAGGTGTTGGCGTTCCGCAACTTTATGCGGTTTATGAGTGCGCTAAGGCACTCGAAGGTACTGGAATTCCAGTGATTGCCGATGGAGGAATAAAACATACAGGAGATATTGCGAAGGCCCTAGCAGCAGGTGCAAACGCAATAATGGCAGGATCTTTATTTGCAGGGGTCGAAGAATCGCCAGGCGAAACCATTATTTACGAGGGTAGAAAATTTAAATCCTACCGTGGGATGGGTTCTATCGAAGCAATGGAGCAAGGATCCAAAGATCGATATTTTCAAGACGTAGAAGACGATATTAAAAAATTGGTTCCTGAAGGAATAGTCGGTCGCGTTCCCTTTAAAGGAACTTTGGCTGAGGTGATGTACCAATATATTGGTGGTTTGCGGGCGAGTATGGGATATACAGGTTCGCCAGACATAGCAACTTTGCAAAAAGCGCAGTTTGTTCAGATTACCGCATCGGGCATTCGCGAAAGCCATCCACACGACATCACCATCACAAAGGAAGCGCCAAATTATACAAGATAATGATGTTATTTGCCACAGATAATTTACCAATAATCAATCACCTTCTACTATAAAAATCAATGGACAAATTAAAATCGCTGTGTGTGTATTGTGGCTCAAATTTTAATGGAGACACATCTGTAAGGGCAGCGGTTAAAAGCTTGGCACACATCCTTGTAAAAGAGCAGATTAATTTGGTCTATGGCGGCGGAAGTGTTGGTATAATGGGTATTTTATCCGATGATGTGTTGGTCTTAAACGGAACTGTAACGGGTGTTATTCCTCAGTTTTTAATGGATAAAGAGGTCGGCCATAAAGGGTTAACAGAGATGATTGTTACAGAAAATATGCACCAACGGAAGCAAAAAATGGCCGATCTTAGTGATGGATTTATGATTTTGCCTGGAGGTTTTGGTACGCTCGAAGAATTTTTTGAGGTGCTTACTTGGTTGCAACTGGGATTACACAATAAGCCAATCGGCGTGTTAAACGTAAACGGTTTTTACAACCCGCTCTTTGCACAAATGGAACTTATGGTGCAACACAGGTTTTTGAAACCTGCAAATAGAGAATTGGTTTTTAACGAAGCTGATCCGGCTGTACTAATTCAAAAAATGGATCAATTTTCTGCGGTTCCTGATGAGGTGTGGTTTAAAGATCGAAATTTAAGTTAAAAAGACGCTTTCTTACTAATAAACTATTTAACGAAAGAAAATCGAATATATGCAAACGATTACCTCACACGAAGACTTTGAGAAACAGCTTGGAAAAGAACTGGGCGTGTCTGAGTGGCACACCATTGATCAAGCACAAATCCGAAAGTTTGCAGATGCAACTCTAGATCATCAATGGATTCACGTTGATGAACAAAAAGCCAAAACTGAAGGACCGTTTAATGCTACCATTGCACATGGCTACCTAACACTTTCACTTATCCCATATCTATGGAAACAAATTGTAGAGGTAAAAAATCTTAAAATGGAGATTAACTACGGCATAGAAAATTTGCGTTTTGGCCAGGCTGTAGTGGTGAATAGTAAAGTTCGGCTAAAAGTAGGTCTGGCTTCCATTTTAAACTTGCGCGGCATTACAAAGGTAACCATGTCGGCTGAAATGGAAATTCAAGATCAAAAAAAACCTGCCTTCAAAGGTGAAGTGGTATTTTTATATCATTTTTTACCTGCTTAACTGAATTTTTATCCTCGCAGATGGAAATAGAGTTGTTTTTTAAAAATAAAATTTAACTTGCTTGCTATGGATATTTCATTCAACAAGAACGAGGATGTTAATAAGCAGTTGGTTTATCAGCTACGTACTAAATTAGCCGAAGTATACAAGGGTGGAGGTGCGAAAAATGCTGCCAAGCAAAAAGAAAAAGGAAAACTGCTGGCACGCGAACGGGTTCAATACCTAATTGACGATGGCACTTTTTTTTTAGAAATAGGTGCCTTTGCTGCCGAAGGGATGTACGCGGCAGCCGGTGGATGCCCATCTGCCGGAGTCGTTTGCGGGATTGGGTACGTAAGCGGGAGGCAATGTATGATTGTGGCTAATGATGCAACTGTAAAAGCAGGCGCATGGTTTCCCATGACTGCCAAGAAAAATTTGCGTGCGCAGGAAATAGCGATGGAAAATCGGCTACCAATCATTTATTTGGTCGATAGTGCCGGAGTTTATTTGCCCATGCAAGAAGATATTTTCCCTGATAAAGAGCATTTTGGTCGGATTTTTAGAAATAACGCCATCATGTCTTCTGAGGGAATTGTGCAGATTTCTGCAATTATGGGCGCATGCGTAGCGGGTGGTGCCTATCTTCCCATTATGAGTGATGAAGCGATGATTGTTGACGGAACTGGTTCGGTTTTCCTTGCTGGCTCTTATCTTGTAAAATCAGCTATAGGAGAAGAAGTAGATAATGAAACACTAGGCGGTGCCACCACACATTGCGAAATTAGTGGCGTAACCGACTATAAGCATCCAAATGATGGCGCATGTTTAGATAGCATCAAGAATATTATGAGCATGCTCGGTTCACCCTTAAATGCTGGGTTTGATAGAATAGCCCCAGCTTTGCCAGAAAAAAAGGAAGACGAGCTATATGGTTTATTTCCAGAAAATAGAGAAAAGCCATATGATATGATGGAGATTATTGACCGTTTGGTGGATAAATCTGCATTTGAAGAGTATAAAAAAGGCTATGGGCAAAGTATTATTTGCGGTTTGGCAAGGGTGGAAGGCTGGGCAGTTGGCATTGTGGCGAATCAACGTACTGTCGTGAAATCTAAAAAAGGCGAAATGCAGTTTGGTGGAGTAATCTATTCAGACAGTGCAGACAAAGCTACTAGATTTATAATGAATTGCAATCAAAAGAAAATTCCTTTGGTTTTTCTTCAAGATGTAACTGGGTTTATGGTCGGAAGTAGATCAGAACAAGGTGGAATTATAAAAGATGGAGCGAAAATGGTTAATGTGGTGGCAAATAGTGTCGTACCAAAATTTACATTTGTGCTTGGGAATTCTTACGGAGCCGGTAATTATGCCATGTGCGGCAAGGCGTACGATCCGAGGCTTATTTTTGCATGGCCAAGTGCAAAAATGGCGGTAATGGGTGGCTCTCAGGCTGCAAAGACCTTGTTGCAAATTCAAAAAGCTTCATTAAAGAAAACCGGTGAGGAAATATCAACTGAAAAGGAGCATGCCTTATTGAAAGAAATTACGGAACGCTATGATGCGCAAACCTCTGCTTACTATGCTGCAGCCAGGTTGTGGGTTGATGGAATTATCGATCCGTTGGAAACTAGAAAAATAATTGCTATGGGAATTGAGGCCGCCAATCAGGCGCCAATTACTAAAAAGTTTAATGTGGGTATTATCCAAACTTAGAAGCAGAGAATTAGCGGACTAAGATATTCATTTTCTTGTGTCACATCTCAAAAACGTCACTTTACATCTGTTAATGCGTGAGGGGTAGAAGCGGAAAACCCACAGCAAGGAACGAGCGAGGATTTTTAGCGCATGACCCGACACTTGCGCAGCTTGGGGCACGCCCAGATTAAAAACAGTTAAAAAATCATTTTCCTAATTGTCAAATTCCAGATGACAAATTAAATGTAACGACTCATAATTGAAATATAGCAAGTTAAGCCAAAAAAAACCTCCCAATAAAACTAAAATACAAACCATGGTTTTGTATAAATATAGCTTCTCAAAAGAGAAAAAAAGAGGTCAAATTGCTTTGATAAATTTTATTAACACAATCACCATTTTTATTTCGGTAACCCTGCCGTCCTTCAAGTCCATTTTGAACTTTAATAAGTAAACTATATTGACAATGGAAACTTGGCAAAACTTAAAAAAAAGGTAAATTTGCAAATCTAAATATAAGCACACATCACAATGATGCAAGAAGAAAACGAACACGTACAATGTTTAATTATAGGGTCTGGTCCTGCCGGATATACGGCAGCGATTTATGCTGCACGAGCAGATTTAAAACCGATTATGTACACTGGTTTACAAGCTGGTGGCCAGTTAACGAATACCACCGATGTCGAAAATTTTCCTGGATATCCGCAGGGAATAATGGGACCAGAAATGATGGAAGATTTTCGTAAACAGGCAGAAAGATTTGGTACCGATATAAGATTTGGTTACGTAAGCGCTGTTGACTTCTCTTCTTTACCGCACAAAGTTGTGGTTGATGAGATCAAGACCATAACAGCCGATACGGTAATCATCGCTACCGGCGCAACTGCAAAATGGTTGGGTTTGCCTAGCGAACAACAATACAACGGGTTTGGGGTGTCTGCATGTGCTGTCTGCGACGGATTCTTTTTTAAAGGACAAGACGTAGCCATTGTGGGGGCAGGCGATACTGCGGCAGAGGAAGCTACCTATTTAGCAAAATTATGTAAGAAAGTTTACATGTTGGTTCGCAAAGGGGAATTTAGAGCTTCAAAAACGATGATTGCTCGGGTGCATGCCACCCCGAATATTGAGGTGTTGTATGATACAGAAACTCAGGAGATTTTGGGAAATGGAAAAAATGTAACAGGGGTGAGCATCTTAAACAATGTTACGAAGGAACAGAAAGAGCTTGCCATTGAAGGGTTTTTTGTCGCAATTGGACACAAGCCAAATACTGACATTTTTAAAGGCCTATTGGATATGGATGCCACCGGTTATCTGCAAACTAAGCCCGGATATACCTTGACCAATATTGAAGGTGTTTTTGCTTGCGGCGACGTGCAAGATATGTATTATCGCCAAGCGGTTACGGCTGCGGGTTCTGGTTGTATGGCTGCATTAGATGCGGAACGTTACCTTGCCGACAAAGAGCATCCTATTGAAGTTTAAATTTTATCGTTTTTAACACCTAAAAATTCTGACAACGCACTAAATCGTTGCCAGAATTTTTTTTGTTAGAGTGACAATGTGCGTTTAATGTTGGGATAAAAGCAATACATTGGCTAGATTTACACGCAAATTATTCACTATGAAAAGCACTCTACTTCTTTCTTTTTTATTTTTGATTACAACCTTAAGTTTTGCGCAATCTGATCCAAATTATGGCATTGTACCTGCGCCGGTGTCAATCCAGAAAAATGCCGGTAGCTTTCTACTCGACAAAACGGCCGTCATCTATCGGGAGGATAATCCTGAAACGGCACGGATTGAAGATCTACTGAACGCATTTATTGTTCAAAAAGCTGGCTTTGCGTTGAGGCAGGTAAATAAGGAAGCTGGAAATGCTAAAATTATTGTTTTAACAAGTTTTGGGGCAGATAAGCTCCCTAAAGAAGGTTATACGATTAAAATCACGGCTGAAAAGATTGTGTTAACCGGAGAAGGCGCGGGTTTATTTTACGCGGTTCAGTCGTTTATGCAAATGATGCCTGATAAGGTAAATGGAAAGATTACTTTCCAAGCGCTCACAATAAATGATTTTCCTAGGTTTAGCTATCGTGGGACGATGTTAGATGTATGTAGAAATTTTGTACCAATTTCTTTCATCAAAAAATACATCGATCTATTGGCGGAATATAAAATAAATACTTTCCATTGGCACCTAACTGATGATCAGGGATGGCGTTTGCAGATCAATAAATATCCTAAACTTACGAGCGTTGGTGGTTTTAGAGCAGGAACTATTATTGGACATTATCCTGGAGACGGAAATGATTTAATTCCGACCGGTGGGTTTTATACGCAAAAAGAAGCAAAAGAAATTGTAAAGTATGCTGCAGATAGATTCATAACGGTCATTCCAGAAATAGAAATGCCGGGTCATGCTAGTGCTGCAATAGCTGCATATCCAGAATTAAGTTGCTTCCCAGATAGAGATACGTTTATAGATTCTAAAACACCTTGGGCAGGCACTAGAAAAGGAAAATTGGTTCAACAGACCTTCGGCGTTTTTGATGATATTTTTGTTCCGTCAGACAATACCTTTAAATTCATTGAAAATGTTTTAGATGAAGTTGTGGCCATTTTCCCCTCAAAATACATCCATATTGGTGGAGATGAAGCGCCTAAAACCTATTGGAATGAGTCTGCCTTTTGTCAGACGTTGATTAAAGAAAAAGGGTTGAAAGATGAGCATGGATTGCAGAGTTATTTCATTCAAAGAATTGAAACCTATTTAACTGGAAAAGATAGAAAAATAATTGGATGGGATGAAATTTTAGAAGGTGGTTTAGCTCCAAATGCTACTGTGATGAGTTGGAGGGGCGAAGATGGAGGCATCGCAGCTGCTCAGCAAAATCACGATGTAATTATGACGCCAGGTTCTATGGGATTGTACATCGATCATAGTCAGTCTAACTCTCCAGATGAGCCTGTTACCATCGGTGGATTTTCGCCTTATAGTAAAATTTACGCATATGATCCTGTTCCTGAGGTACTTAATCCAGAACAAAAGAAATTCGTAATTGGAGTGCAAGCAAATTTATGGACAGAATATATTAGGACAACAGGTAAGATAGAATACCATGCTTTTCCTCGCTTATTGGCCTTGGCAGAAATTGCTTGGACACCAGTAAACAGAAAGAACTTAGCTAATTTTACAAATGAGCGCTTGCCAAAACAATTGGCAAAATTGGATAGGGAAAAAATCGATTTTTGGGTGCCGACCCCAATTGGGCAGGATGCAGATACATTGAAAGGAGAAAAATTTAATCTTGATCTAAAAGTTCCGATTACGGACGGTAAGATTTACTATACGCTTGATCAATCTCGTCCCTCAGAAATTTCCTACCTATATTCCCAGCCGCTTCAAATTACCGTGCCTGAAGGTGAAAAAAGATACTTTACGACCATCGTAATTGCGCCAAGTGGAAGACGGAGCGTAACAAAACTTACTGTTTTAAACAATGGGGCGCAGCTCGACACTACAAGCAAGAAAAAATAATATAAATTGGCATTGAAACAAGAAAGGTTTTCTGTTAAGGCAAGAATAAAAAGTTTTAAATATGCGTTTAACGGCCTGAAGATGCTCTTTGTTTTTGAGCACAACGCTCGTATACACGGATTGGCCACTTTTTTGGTTGTGGTACTTTCTTGGGTCCTAAAAATATCCAATTTAGAATGGCTCGCAGTTTTAGGAGCCATTGCCATGGTCTTTATCGCCGAACTGGTAAATTCTTCTATTGAGAAAATGGCAGATGTGATATCACCAGAGCAGAATAAAAACATTGCACGGATTAAAGATATGGCTGCTGCAGCAGTATTGGTGGCAGCTATTTTTTCCGTAATTGTGTTCGGCGTTATTTTTTTCCCTAAAATGTTTTAAAACATAAGGATTATAGGATAGCGATATCGCGGTAAAACATATAGCCCTTAAACGTCAACATCAGTCCTTTTGCGCCATTATTTCACCCATTTTTTGTGCAATGATGTTGTCCCAACGCTGTTGCATTTTATAATTGCTGCCATGAGCTGTCTCCTCATCGTAATTTCGCTGCATGGTGTCAAAATAATTGCTTACACTAACTGCAAGCATTTCAATCTCTGCTTTATATTTATTTTTAGAATAAGTGCGACTCGATAACACCCTGTCTGCCTCACTAACCATTATAAAACTTATGTCCACGTGGCCTTGCTCGTGATGCAAAACCCTCGCTTTTAATTCGGGAGTGCTAAGCCTATCTAGTTTAACCCAAGATAACTTCTTCTCAATTTTATTTTCATGTTCAAAAGTGGCCATGAGCTGGTTGCCGACTCTTTTGATTTGATAAGAATATTTCCAAGTAAATACGGTCAATGCCACAAAAGGCGAATATTTATCAGGCTTGCCCTGAAAATAACTTTCGAAATTTAGCTGTGGAGGTGAAGAAAAAAATTGTGCACGCCCACTACGACCGCAAAGAAATATGACTATTAGCAAGGCAATTGACTTCATAATTTTTTAACGTACGAGCCAAAAAAGTTTTAACTTTCTTTCAGCTGGTTGCCAATTCGTTCAAATTTTTCGATCAAAAGGGCAATTCGTTCTTTTTCTGCGCTCAGTACAATCTTTCTTAAAACCGTAGAGCAAAAAACAATCCAAAGAAAACTAAGGCCCAGTGCAATGGTTTTTTGTAAATCTGACAACTGGTCTAAAAGTTCTAAAATAGCCAATACGAAACCGACTGTGAGCGCTACTGTGTAGAGCCAATACATTTGGTTGTAGAGTTTAAATCTACTGCTTTGATACTGTTGAAGTTTTTCCAAAAACAGGCTAGGATTAATGGTAAAGTCATTTTTGGCGATAAGTTTATAATCTCTTACTAACATCGTGGTAGAAACTAAAATGGCGATCAATATAATGGCAAAACCAACATGGGTAGTCCATTTTTCGTGGCTATAATATACCCAAACAAAGAAGAAAAGCAAAAAAGAAAATACCATCCCGAAGATATTTAACAAAGATTTGCTACGAATGCCATTTACTTCTTTTTTTGCTTGTGACAACATGTCTTCAGCAGAAAACTTAATGTCCACCTCGTGTTTTTGCCACAATTCTTGTAATTCATCAAACGCTTGCATACAGCTTAAATAATTCGGTTAATTTCTGTTTAATGCGGTGTATTTTCACTCTTAGATTTCCTTCGCTAATGCCCACTACTTCTGCAATTTCTGGGTAAGGCAGTTCATCTAACACCATGGTAATAAGCAAACGATCGTTTTCTTCTAATTTTGAAATGCATGTATAAAGCAGCGCTACCTGCTCGTTTTTTTCAGAAAACTCCTCTGTTCTCGTTTCTATAATATTTTCTGTCAGTTCATCTTTAGCTTGCCTTTTTTCCGATCTAAGGTAGGTTAGGCAGGTATTTACCGCAATGCGATAAATCCACGTAGAAATGAGCGATTTGTTTCGAAATTTATCTAAGTTTTGCCAAACTTTCAAAAAAGTTTCTTGCAATAGGTCATTTGCCGAATCGGCATCGCCTGTGTAACCATAGCACAAGTGGAATATCTTTTTGGAATTTGCCGCAAAGATTTCTTTAAATAACTTGTCTTTTTGCTCCATTAAAAAAATTACATTTTGTTTTAGATAGTAACCTCGGGTTAAAGTTACAAGCTTTTTTGGCCAAAATTAATAATTGTTTGTGGAGTACCTGCAAATAAGTACTTTTGTGGGTAACCGACTAACTATGAAAAGAAATAAATCTGTTTTGATAGCAACAATTTGTGTATTTCTACTAGCTGTCGTTGTCCAAGTTTTAGGATACATAGAAGTGTTATCAACAGGAGAAAAAAGCGCTCATCTGCTTAACTATAGAGACTATTTACCACTTTACGCTTTAACAGCAGCTGGAATGCTTTTTTACTTTCTACCCAAAAAAGTAGCATTTTGGTTTTTCATTACCGGCGTTATCGCTTTTTTAAGTTACAGTGCATTCGCTTTTTTGAATGATGGACTCGGATGGAACATTGTGTTGAATGAACAAACACACCTTGCTTTTTTTGTTTTGCGTTGGTTGGTACTTGGCTTCATCTTTTTTTACGGGTTCATTAAGAAAACGCTCACCTTTTGGATTATGGTTTCCCTTTTTGTAGGCATTTCTATTGGGCACGATTTCCCCTTTTTTGGCCAAAGCTTACAAATTCTCAGTCAAATCTTTCTTAAATTGATTAAAGTAATTATAGCTCCGCTAATTTTTGCCACTTTGGTTTATGGCATTGCCGGTCATTCAGACATTAAACAAGTGGGTAGAATGGGTTGGAAATCGCTGTTATATTTTGAAGTAGTCACTACTTTTGCGCTGTTTATTGGTCTTGCCGCTATAAACATAAGTAAGGCCGGCGTAGGAATTAAACAAGCAGACGCCATTACACACGACATACCAAAGGTAGTTCCGCAAACAGCAAAAGAAGTAATTTTGCATGTATTCCCAGACAGTATAGTGCAGTCTATGGCGGGAGGAGATGTGTTACAGATTGTAATTTTTAGTGTACTATTTGGCATTGCGCTAATTATGGTACCCATTGCGCAGCGACAGCCTATGGTAAATTTCACCGAAAGTCTGTCAGAAACTATGTTTAAGTTTACAAACGTCGTTATGCTATTTGCCCCAATAGGTGTGGGGGCAGCCATGGCTTATACGGTAGGCCACATGGGTTTGGGGGTTCTTGTAAACTTATTTCATTTACTTATAACACTATACGTGGCCTTAATAGCGTTTATGTTATTGGTTTTTTTACCAATTGCACTCATAATTAAATTGCCGATAAAGAAGTTTATAAAAGCAATTGCAGAACCTGTATCTATTGCTTTTGCCACTACAAGTTCAGAGGCAGCGTTGCCGCGGGCTATGGAGGCAATGGTTAGCATTGGGGTGCCTCGCAAAATTGTAGCTTTCGTTATGCCTACAGGTTATAGTTTTAATTTGGATGGAACAACCTTATATTTGTCGCTTGCGGCAGTTTTTGTGGCGCAAGCCGCAAACATCCCTTTAACATTTGGACATGAACTTGTTATTGTGTTTACCTTAATGCTGACAAGCAAAGGCGTTGCGGGCGTTCCTAGAGCATCTTTGGTAATTTTACTGGGAACAGCAGCCTCTTTTGGTTTGCCTACTTGGCCTATTTTTATTATTCTAGGAATAGATGAATTGATGGATATGGCGCGCACATCTGTAAATGTGATAGGAAATTGTTTGGCATCGGTGGTCATTGCCAAGTGGGAGGGAGAGTTTGATCCAAACAGTATAGAAGCATCAGAAATAAGTATATGAGCAATAAAGCGAAGAAGATTTTTTTGGCATTAACGGTTATTGTACCGTTCGTCATCTATTGTGTGGTTTACTACATCCCTATTTTCAGTAACGCACCCTTTCGGTTAAAAGACTTTGTTTCTGTGCAATATAGCTGGGGAATAAAAGATTCCTTAGAAAACCATTACAACTCGATAACCGGAGAATATCAATACGTAAATAGCCGCGATTCTGCGGTTAAAAAGAAGTTTTTTCTAAACAATGACAATGTAATTTATTTGCATAGCAAGGCTCGGGAGCTTGGGCTATGGAATTTTCCAGATACACTCGGAGAGAAAAGTCCAGCGTCGAAACAAATTCCACGGTATGTTATTCAATTTAATTATAAGGACAAAAGTAAGCACGTGGTTATCTACGATAATTTTGATGGCAACCCTAAATTGGTCGGCGCAGCAGTAGGTGTGCGCAAGGCAATTGAAGAAACCATAAATATGGCCGAAAGAAGAAGTGGTAAATAGCTTTCGTCTGAAAACTTGGCAGAATTCTCACCGCACAGTGCTATTCGGATGGCGTGTTAAAGCGCCCAAATAATGATCCATCTAGCTGAAAAATTTAAGGTATTTAAAGTATTTTTTTGGGCGTCCCCCCGGAAAGGGGTCGGGCTTTTTGCTGCAATCTTTTCACTCGTTCCTCGTAAAAAGGATTTCCGCTCCAATCCAACGCAGCGCTCAGACTTTTTGCGCTAACGACAGCAGCGGCATCTTTTTGGGCTTTTTCTGCCCAAAAAAATACAGCGGATGGCGTGTTAAAGCGCCCAAATAATGATCAGCGCTAACAAAAAAATTCAACTATTTCAAGAATGTTTTCAACGTTCTCTCTGAAAAGGTGTCCGCCTTTTGTTTGAAAAATTGACTTCGTTTCGAGTATAAAATAATATTGAAATTTGAGACAACTGGAGTAAAAAATATCTTCATAATCTGTTTGTGTTTAAAAGGTATTTGTGCTATATTTGCACCTCATTAAATAAAAACAGAAATTAATTTTAAAACAATGTACGCAATAGTAAATATAGCAGGACAGCAATTTAAGGTTGCCAAAGACCAGCATCTTTTTGTACACAGGTTGCAAGGAGACGAAGGCGCTAGTATTGAATTTGACAATGTATTGTTGGTTGATAATGGCGGAGCAATTACGGTAGGTACACCTGCAGTGAAAGGCGCTAAAATTTCGGCTAAGATCGTGTCTCATTTAAAGGGTGATAAAGTGATCATTTTCCATAAGAAACGTAGAAAAGGTTACAAAAAGAAAAATGGACATCGCCAACAATTTACGAAAATCCAAATCGGAGACATTATTCTATAATTTAAATTTTACACCTATTCGCTGATGGCGAATAAAAAAGACATAAAACATGGCACACAAAAAAGGAGCCGGTAGTTCCAGAAACGGTCGCGAATCGCATAGCAAGCGTTTGGGTATTAAGATTTTTGGCGGACAGGCAGCAATTGCTGGAAATATTCTAGTTCGTCAACGCGGCACGAAACACAATCCAGATAAAAATGTTGGTTTGGGTAAAGACCATACTTTATTTGCATTGGTGGATGGCACTGTAGTTTTTAGAAAGAAAGCTGATAATAAATCTTACGTATCTATTCTTCCTCTTGCGAAGACAGAGGTGGTTGCCGAGCCTATAAAAATCGCTCCAATTGCCGAGAAAGAAACCGTAGCCAAAGAAGTTGAGGCGGCAGTAGAAACACCTGCTAAGAAAACACCAGCCAAAAAAGCGGTTAAGAAAGAAGAATCTGCTGAAGAAGCTGCTCCTGCAGAATAATTCACAATAAAGTTTATTAAAAGCCATCCTGATAATTCAGGATGGCTTTTTTTGTTAATGTTTACCGTGAATGAATTAGATGGCGTTATATCCTACCAACCCTTTACATGTTGTTTAATAAAAAAAATAATAATTTTGCTTAAGACATTTAATCAACGTATACATTAGTTTTCAATGTGAAGGCTAAATCGATTTTGATTATTTTATGCGCTATTTTGCTGGGAAGCGGGGTATTAAAGGAAGAAAAAGTTCAGAACTGCATTCATTTGGTTAAAAACAGTTAAAGCAGATTGAATTAGCAATGAGTGGAAAGAGACTTTACACGAAATCATTTTGCCAGTGAACTTCTTTTTGCCTTGCGAACAACAATAATCAGTGGTATATTTTGATCGAATCTTTAAATCCGGAATCTTCCATCTCAGTGAAGGGGATATTGCCATAGATTTAGATAATGAGCGGACAGTCTGTCCGACTTTCATCTATCTAACTACCTCCATTTTGCAGTCTACACCTTGTCTATTGTTTTGGCCTCACAATCATCCTCAAGTGAGCCAATTCATGGTTTAGTCAATATTTCTAATTTAAATTGGGATTTAACCAACACTTATCAATAATCTCTAGTAATCAGCTGATTGGTAAGAATCAATAAATCTGTCTTACGCTCATCGCTAACGCTGACTTTATCGAAAACGCTAAGGGCTTTTTGAAGATAAAAATCCATTTGTTGCTTTGCAATTTTATCAATTTCAAGTTCATCGTAAATGCGTTTTACCTGAACGAGCTTTTCGTTAATATTGATATATTTTGTTGCCAACCATTTGTCGAGTATTTCCTTTTGTTCTCCCTTTGCCAACTCGATCGCCTTTAAAAGCAGGTAAGTTTTTTTATTTGCAATGATATCGCCGCCAACCTGTTTGCCAAATTTCTTTGGATCGGCATAAACATCTAAAATATCGTCATGCAGTTGAAAAGCGATGCCAATATTTTCTCCAAACTGATAGATAAGATCTGCGTCCTCTGCAGAAGCACCTGCCAAAATTGCGCCCAATTTTAATGCTCCACCCAACAAGACCGCGGTTTTCAATCTAATCATATTTAGATAATCATCTATGCTGACATCGTTGCGGATTTCAAAATCCATGTCCAACTGCTGTCCTTCACAAACACCTTGTGCGGTTGTGTTAAAGGTATCTAAAACTGCCTTAAGATAAATGATGTTTACTTTTGCTAAATGCTTATTAGCCTCTACCATCATCACATCACCACTTAAAATGGCGGTATTTACATCCCATTTTTTATGTACGGTTTCCTTTCCCCTGCGCAAGGGGGCATTGTCCATGATGTCATCATGAACCAAAGTAAAATTATGAAAAACCTCTACAGCCATGGCAGCATGGATACTTTCTTCGGCATCTTTACCAAAAAGTTCTGTCGACATAAGAACCATCAGCGGACGAATACGTTTACCGCCCAAACTTAAAATGTACTTAATGGGATCGTAAAGGTCGCTTGGTGTAGGAGGAAATGTTAAGGTGTTTATAGATTTTTCTAATAAATCGTGTAGCTGTTTTATTGGAGGCATGAATGTGGAGTGGTAATTTATATTTTAGTCAGGAATTAAGGTAAAGTCTATTTGGCGTTTCGAAAGGTCAACCTTCTTAACCCTAATCATGACCTCGTCGCCTAGTTGGTATTTCTTGTGTTTTCTTTGGCCAATGATGCAGTAGTTTTTTTCGTCAAGTACGTAAAAATCGTCTGCGATGTCTCGCAATCGGATCATGCCTTCGCATTTATTTTCTTGAATCTCAACATACATACCCCATTCTGTCACACCAGAAATTAGACCTTTGTATTCGGTGCCGATATTGTTTTCTAAATATTCGGCCTGCTTATATTTTATTGAAGCTCGCTCCGCCTCGGCAGCCCGCTTTTCCATGGAGGACGCATGTGCGCAAGCTGCTTCATAAAGTTCTACATCTGCAGATTTTTTCCCGTCTAAATAGCTTTGAAGCAATCGATGTGCCATTACATCTGGGTAGCGGCGTATAGGTGAAGTAAAATGGGTGTAATAGTCAAAAGCTAAGCCGTAATGGCTTGTTTTTTTAGTGGTATAAATGGCTTTTGCCATAGACCTAATGGCAAGAGATGTAAGCATATTTTGCTCTTTTTTCCCTTCTACATCCGCCATCAAGTAGTTCAAAGACTTGGCAATTTCTTTGTCTGTCTTTGTATTTATTTTGTAACCGAAGCGAGATGCAAACTGAGCAAAGGCCTCCAAACTTTCTAATTTTGGGGAATCGTGAACACGATAAACAAACGTGAGTTTTTTATTTCCTTTTCCTTTTTTTGCAATGAATTCTGCTACTTTTCTATTGGCCAAAAGCATGTAGTCCTCAATAAGTTTATGGGCATCTTTCCGCTCTTTTACGTAAACACCTATTGGTTTCCCATTGTCGTCTAGTTGAAACTTTACCTCAGTACTTTCGAAACTGATTGCACCATTTTTAAATTTTCTATCTCGCAAAATATAGGCAAGTTCATTTAATTTCAGCAATGCTTCCGAACAATCGCCAGCTTTATTTTCCAACACCTCTTGCGCTTCTTCATACGCAAACCTTCTATCCGAGTGGATCACAGTTCTGCCAAACCATTCCTCTTTTACATTTGCATCATCGTCCAGCTCGAACACCGCAGAAAAACATAATTTGTCTTCTTTTGGCCTGAGTGAGCATAAGTCATTGCTTAAGGTTTCTGGCAGCATTGGGATCACTCGATCTACTAAATATACGGAAGTAGCCCTCGAATAAGCCTCTTTGTCCAGTTCGGTACCTTCCTTTACATAGTGAGAAACATCTGCAATGTGTACACCGATCTCATGATTGCCATTTGGCAGCAATTGGTAAGATATGGCATCATCAAAATCCTTTGCATCCGCAGGATCGATTGTGAAGGTTAAAACACTTCTAAAATCTTTTCTTGAAGCAAGGTCTGCAGCTGTAATTTGCGCGGAAATGGCATTGGCTTCTGCTTCAACTTCTTTTGGAAAAGAAAGGGGAAACCCATATTGAGCCAAAATGGCGTTCATTTCAGTTTCATTATCTCCCTGATCGCCTAACACATGTTTTATGGTACCTATTGGATTTTTTGCGCCTTCTGGCCAGTCCGATAAGGTCACTAGAACCTTCTGACCATTTTTGGCATTGCCAATTTCTGACAAAGGCACAAAAATATCATGCATCATCTTTTTGTCGTCGGCAATAACAAAGGAGAATTTATCAGAAATCTTTATCACGCCTGTAAAGTCAGATTTTGCTCTTTTAATAATTTCTACAACTTCTCCTTCATTTTTTCGCCCATTCTTTTTCGCAAATACATAAGCTTTAACCGTGTCTCCATGTAAAGCATTCCGAAGTTTCCTTGGCGAGACAAAAATATCTTTTTCTAATTCATCATCAGGAATAATATAGGCAGAACCGTCTGCTGTCATATCTACACGGCCTGTCAGGAAGTTTTTTAAATCTTTAATTTTAAATTTTCCGGGACTTGGTTCTAAAAATGCGCCAGACGCTTTACCTTCTTTTAAAATTTCTAAAATTGTTTTCTTAGATTCTTCATCGTTCAGGTTAAGCTTAGCAGATACTTGCTTAAAATTAAGCTGCTGATTGCCGTTTTTTTCGAAGATGTCGCTAACCAATTGGTTCAGCACCGCTTTTACGCTAGAAGTTTTATTTTTTGCCATAAAGAAACTTTATTTATCGAAGGTACGCAAAATGTTAAAAGGTATGGTTTAGATGTTGTAAGATTTAGGTTATAAGTTTCTTCGCAATCAACGAGACAATCCAGTTTGATTTGGATAATCATCAACTTATAAAACTAAGCTTTAACATACGCTCCTGGAATCGCATCAATCAATTTTTTTGTATACGCTGATTTTGGATGATAAAATAGATCTTCAGAAAACCCTTCCTCTTCAATTTTGCCATTGTTCATTACAAAAATACGGTCTGAGATGTGCTTTACTACCGCTAAATCATGTGAAATAAAAATGTAGGTAAGTCCAAATTTTTGCTGCAAATCTTTTAAAAGGTTTAAAATTTGCGCTTGTACAGAAACATCTAGCGCCGAAACAGATTCATCACAAATAACGAATTTAGGCTTCAAAGCCAAGGCCCGCGCAATTACAACGCGTTGCCTTTGTCCACCGCTAAACTGATGCGGATATCGGTTAAAATGATCTTCTTGTAACCCTACCTGCAACAAAAGCTTTATTACCTCCGCCTTTCGCTGCGTATGATTAGCGAACATACTTTGCACTTGCATCGGCTCCAATATCGATTGACCGATGGTGAGTTTGGGATTTAGTGAAGCATAAGGATCTTGAAAAATGATTTGAATATCTTTTCTTAAAGATTGTAGTTTGGATTTTTCTAGCTTGATAAGTTCTTTTTGATCAAACAAAATGCTGCCAGAAGTGGGCTCGACAAGCCTCAAGATGCTACGTCCCAGTGTGGTTTTTCCACAGCCAGATTCGCCTACTAGGCCCAATGTTTCTCCAGGGAAAACACTCAGTGTTACCCCATCAACAGCTTTTACATAACTCGTTTTTTTACCAAATAAACCTTTACTTACAGGATACCAAGTGCAAAGGTTTTTAACTTCTAACAATGGCAGTTGTTTATATAATTGTAATCTTCTCTCGGCGACTTCTGCTTCCGTAATTTGGTTTGATGAGTTTAAATGATCAAAAACAGCATTACTCTTGCCCGTTAGAAAATCTGCGACGATAGGTAATTTTCTCAGCTGCTGACTAGGCTTGGGGCGGCAAGCCAAAAGTCCTTTTGTGTAAGGATGAGCTGGCTTTGAGAAAATATCATCGGCTGAGCCCTGTTCAACAATTTCGCCTTGATACATCACCGCAATGTGGTCAGCAACTTCTTTTACAACGCCTAAATCGTGTGATATAAATATCATTGCCATGTTTCGCTCTCGCTTTAACCTTAACAAAAGTTCTAAAATGGTTTTTTGCACCGTAACATCTAAGGCGGTGGTCGGTTCATCGGCAATTAATAATTCGGGATCGCAGCTCAGTGCCATGGCAATCATCACCCGTTGTTTTTGCCCACCAGAAATTTGGTGCGGATAACTATCAAAGATGCTTTCTGGCCTTGGCAGCTGTACTTCTTTAAATAGGGTGATGGTTTTTTGCTTTGCAACAGCTTTGCTTAATTTTTGATGGACTATGATAGCCTCTGCGACCTGGTCGCCGCAAGTTAATACAGGATTTAGCGAGGTCATTGGTTCTTGAAAAACCATAGAGATTTGATTTCCGCGCAATTGGCGCATCTGGTTGGCGCTCAAATCTAAAACGGCAAGTTTATCGAAATTAATATTTCCAGCTATTTTTATACCACTTTCATCGTGTAACCGCATGATGGAAAAAGAGGTAACCGATTTTCCTGAGCCAGATTCTCCTACTATGCCTAATACCGAACCTGGCTGCACTTTGAAATTAACATTCTTTACGGCAACACTCCAAGTTTTTTCATCACTGTTATAAAAGCTTATGCTTAAGTTATTTACGTCGAGCATTAGTTTATAATGGTAATGTGTTGTTCTTCAACCGTCTTCATTCCTTTAAATTTTAACAATATTTGAGCTGTGGTCACCACATCTTTCTCACAATAGGTTACAATTCTCCCCAAGTCCTTGTCTTCATAGTACACTTTTCTAACATCGCTTCCGCTGATGTCGTCTTTTGGTGAGTCGATGTTTAAGATGGTCGCTAAAAGGTTTAAGGAAGTGTAGTGTTTGTAGTCGCCAAATTTCCAGAGTTCCATGGTATCTATATGAGGATTTTCCCAAGGTTTTTTACCAGACATGCTCAGCTGACGGGGAATGTCTAAACCATTCACTATCATTCGCCTGCATAGATAAGGATAATCGAACTCTTTACCATTGTGTGCGCAAAAAATTAAATCTTTGTGCTGTTTTTTTAGTAAATGTATGAACGCATTTAGTAATTTAGTCTCATCGTCTCCGTGCAAAGATTTAATGCGCAATTTGCAAACTTCCTTTTCTTGCTGAAAAATACCCATACTGATACATACGATCTTTCCAAATTCGGCCAAAATACCTGCTCTTTCATAAAAATCTTCAGGTGTTTGATCTGATTTTCGTTGGTATCTGGTTTTAGCTTCCCAAAGTGTCTGTAAATTTTCCGGCACTTCGCTGTATGCGCGGTATTGCGGAACCGTCTCAATGTCTATTACCATTATTTTGCGCAGGTTGAGGTCATCTAGCATAAACCCAATATATGAATTTAGTTTCCTTTTTTCAAGATGAATGACCCAAACTCCGACTATTTCGGCGCCATTTCTGGTATAATTAAATCTGTACCTAATTCTTTGTTTAACTTTTTTGTAAAATAAGCAGAGAGCAATGGTGAGGAAAGTTCTATGTTTTGATGCACAAAAAAGTATAGATTCTGCAAACCCTCTTTTTTCCAAAAGGCAATTCTATCTATCCAATCATCAAGACGTTTCTGATCAATGCCATCATCGTTAGCTCCAACAAAGCGAATAAAAGCGGTTGGAGATGTTAAGCGCATATGCAACATGTCTCGTCTTCCGGCAGTATCTACAATAATGTTTGCAATGTTGTTTTCGTCAAACAATTTGGTTGTGTCGTTCAATATTTTTGAGTTTGAGAACCATTCTTCGTTTCTCAATTCTACCGCTAGCGGAATTACTTTTGGAAATTCTTCGATTACTTTTTGCAAACGGTCGAAATCTTTGGGCTTAAAATTATCATGTAGCTGCAAAAATGCCATCCCCAGTTTATCTTCGAAGTTGGCTATCGAATCGCAATATTGTTCAACGGACTCTTTCACATTAATCAGCCGTTTAAAATGACTGATGGTGTTTGTTAACTTTGGGAAGAACTTAAAATTTTCTGGGGTTTTTTCTCGCCAGGTTTTCACCTGATCTATACTGGGCATGCCATAAAAAGTAGCATTTAGTTCTATGGAATTAAACTGAGTTGAATAATACGTCAACTCATCTTTTGTTCCTTTTGGATAAAAGCCTTTTAAATCGGTTTTGTTCCATTTTGCGCAACCCACGTAAGCATCGAACGACTGATTTTTCTTGTTTTCTTTTAGAATAGCAGTTGTTTCTTCGGCATCTGCCGGAAGTTTGAAATCTATAAGGGATGGATCGTCTACTTTGCCAAAATTCATAATAAATAGTTTTTGTCTTCCAAAGATATTGAAAAAGAAGGTTTTTAAGATTGACTGTGGAAAGTTCTGTAAAGCTTAAAAAAAATGGATGCAGAGTAAACATTTAACTTTGTAATAAAAAAACACCTGGCAGGCGGTCTCGGGGCCAGATAGGAAATTTATATAGTTATGGAGAGCTCCATTTTACCATGTATTCTGTATCTAAAAAGTTTGGTGTTGAGCATGAAACTATTGAGATTACCTTCGCTAAAAAACTGAATTAAAATCAATTCGAGGCACATGTAAGTCTTTCGGGTTTTGCTGACAATGCTAGTCTATACACAGTTGGCAATAGGGGATTTGCACAGATTATCATGTGAGTCAAAAACTAGATGGAATTATGATCCATTTTTCTGGTAGAAACTTTGATTTAGAACTCAGCTCAAATGTACCTTATTACACAATCATAAAAAAAATTGGGCTAGGTCCAGACATTCAGAAGAACTTTAAATTCTAAATCATAAAATCAGAAAAAATCGGTGAAAACCGCTTATTGGTTGAAGCGAAATTCGAACTGAATTTGTATGACCAGAATGGTAAAAAAGTACAGAGGTGAAAATGGATATTATAGGTTTAAAACCATCGTTACATTTGATAAAAATTCTAATGATATACCATTTTTAATGGAGTGTTAGCTATTTAGACAAGAAAAGCGAAATCATAATGATTTCGCTTTTCTTATGGTTTGACTATTAGAAATTAGTAACCCAATATTTTCAACACCTGCTTACTATTTTGTTCTTCGCCAAAAACCTCAAAATTGAAGCTCTCATCTCTGTTTCTGCGAATGATGACGTGTTTTGGACTAGGCAATAAGCAATGATGTATGCCTCCATAACCACTTAAAACTTCTTGATAAGCGCCCGTGTTGAAAAAGCCGAGATACTGTACTTTACGCGTCTTAGGCATAAACACACTATTCATGTGCGCTTCTTGGTTGTAATAATCTTGACCATCGCAAGTAATCCCACCAAGGTTAACGCGCTCATATTCAGAGTCCCAATTGTTAATGGGCAATAAAATATATTTCTGGTTCAATGCCCAAACATCAGGCAGATTTGTAATGAACGATCCATCCAACATCAACCATTTTTCGCGGTCGTTTTGCTGTTTCCTGCCCAATACTTTGTACAAAATACCCGATGCTTCTGCAACGGTGTATTTTCCAAATTCTGTAATGATGTTAGGTTCCATCACTTCGTTAACCGCACAAATTTCTTTTATCCGTTTTACAATTTCGTTTACCATGTATTCATAATCGAAATCAAACACCAAGGAATCTTTAAACGGCATTCCGCCGCCAATATCAAGGGTGTCTAAATCTGGATTTATTTTTTTGAATTTGCAGTAAAGCGTAACGTATTTTTCTAATTCGTTCCAATAATAAGGCGTATCAGAAATGCCAGAATTGATGAAAAAGTGCAATAGTTTAACCCTAAAATTTGGATTTGGAAGGATTTTATTGTTGTAAAAATCTATAATGTCTTCCATCCGTACACCCAAGCGCGACGTGTAAAATTGAGAATCGGGTTGCTCTTCTGCGGCAATCCGAATGCCTATGTTGCAAGGCGTATCCATTTCCACCTCGTCATCAAAAAGATTAAATTCTTCTTTGTTATCTAAAACCGGAATGATGTTTTTATAGCCATCATGCAGCATATCAATAATATATGTCTTGTACTGGTACGTTTTAAAACCATTGCAAATGATGGTGGTATCTTTAGTTAATTTACCGGTTTTTTCAAGTGCGTCAATCATAGGCATATCAAAAGCCGATGAAGTTTCCAGGTGAATGTCGTTTTTTAAAGCTTCTTCTACAATGTGCTTAAAGTGCGAGCTTTTGGTACAATAGCAATATTTATAATCGCCGCGGTAGTTATTTTTTAAAATTGCGGTTTGGAAAAGAATCTTAGCTTGCTGAATCTTCTTAGTGATCATGGGCAGGTAAGTGAAACGCAGGGGAGTGCCGTAGGTTTCTATCATTTCCATCAGGTTCAAATCCTGAAAATAAAGTTCATCATCTATAACGTCGAAACCTTCTTGAGGAAAACCAACGCTTAGATCTAGAAATTCTGAATAACTCTGCATGTATTGTTATAGATTTTTTGCAAAAGTGTGATTTAAAATTGATAAATGATCCAATTTGCCAAATAAATTTACGGTAAGATTGCTTGCAGATAACGGTTTAAACGTCAATTCCTTATTTAAAAATGAAAGTAAAAAGCAGTTAAAAAAATTTATGACTTTTATTTAGTTCGATCGTAATTTCTAAACCAGCTATTGACTTTCATTTGTATTACCCCAAAAAAAGCTTCTTTAAAAATTCCTGTGCTCATTTTTGAGGTTCCTTCAGTTCTGTCGGTAAAAATAATGGGTACTTCAACGACTTTGAAACCGAATTTGATGGCTGTATATTTCATCTCAATTTGAAAAGCATAACCTACAAATTTTATTTTATCTAGCGGTATGGTTTCTAGCACAACTCTTCGGTAACATTTAAATCCTGCTGTGGCATCCTGTATTTTTATTCTGGTGATGGCGCGTACATACATAGAAGCAAAATAAGACATCAGCACTCGGCCCATCGGCCAATTAACAACATTTACACCTTTAACATACCTAGAACCGATTGCTAAATCTGCACCCTGCTCTCCGTTTTCTGTTTTAGGTAAACAAGCTTCACGCAACCTCAAAAGATCATCCGGATTGTGAGAAAAATCGGCGTCCATTTCGAATATATAGCTGTAATTGCGCTGCAGAGCCCATTTAAATCCGTATATGTAAGCAGTACCCAGACCTTGTTTTCCGCCACGTTGCTCCAAAAACAAATGTCCTTCGTACTCGTTTTGCAACTGCTTTACAATATTTGCAGTACCATCAGGTGATCCATCATCAATAATGAGCACATGAAAAGATTGGGCTAGGGAAAACACTTTTCTAATAATTTTCTCTACGTTTTCTTTCTCGTTGTAAGTTGGAATGATGACTAAGCTATCTGACACGTTAGGGCAATTTGGCACGAAAATATGAAATTTTACTAAGAAAAATCGATCTGGATATATTATACTTATTAGACGCTCTTTTTATAATCTGCCAATAAACTCATGGAAGCGCATTTAAAGGCTAATTCTATAAGGTCTTATAAGTCTCTAAAACTTTAGCAATGCGCTAGGGATTGGGTATTTTTTTTAATACCCAATCCGGGCTTTTTTTTGGTTGCGCTTTCTTTATCTATTAAGCAGCATCTGGTGGCTTTTGTATTACAGGATTAATTAAGGCAACACTATTTTAATCTTTAGAAAGATGTTGGCCTGCAGATTTAATCTTTAGAAAGATGTTGGCCTGCAGAGATACCGTTAGTGTTTTCCGCTGGAAGTTGTTGGCAATAATTGTTAATGATGTAGGCGCTGATTGGCTTAAGTTCTTTATCTGTAAATATAGTATGATGGCCGAATGCACTAAAGAACTCCAGCTTTCCATTCTTTTTTAGGTACCAAACTTTACCTAAAGAATAGGTGGTTAAGGTATCTGGATTTTTTTTAAAGTGAAATAGCATTAAAGTGTCTAAAGCAATAATTTCTTTTCCGTAAATTTTTTTGTAGCAAGTAATAGCTTCGTAATGATCGCCGGTCCAATACATACACTCCTTATGGGTATCGGACTTCTTAGAGAAAATATCCCTATCGCCGTAGTTAATATAAAGGCAAATGTAAGTGCAAGCCATTTTGCAGCACGAAAACTTTCAGATCACATACCTGTATTTGTAGTTTTCGGCTGGTAAGCACTAAATAAAAATTTGCCTTTTGTCTTTGCTGTTTTTCGAGTTTCTACGCCATAATCAAGACATTAAAGCTGTATCTTTCCATCCATTAAATTAATGATCCGAGAGCCATATTCCGCATTTTTTTCTGAATGTGTTACTTGAATTACCGTAACACCTTCTTCATTGAGCTGCTTAAATAACTCCATAATTTCTTCGCCCTGCTTGCTATTTAGGTTGCCCGTTGGCTCATCGGCCAAAATAAGCTTTGGTTTACTAATTAACGCTCTGGCGATCCCTACAATTTGTTGTTGTCCGCCGCTTAACTGAGCCGGGAAAAGATCTTTTTTGCCTACAATGTTAAACCGATCTAACATATCTGCAACCATCGCCTTGCGTTCGCTCCCTTTAACATCTTGGTAAAGCAAGGGTGTTTCGATGTTTTCATAAACGGTTAGTTCATCGATAAGATGATATGCCTGAAAAACGAAGCCTATGTACTGTTTGTACAGTTGTGTTCGCTGCTTTTCTTTCAGTTGATTGATGTTTTCTTGAAGGAAATGGTATTCGCCCTCATTAAAATTATCAAGCATACCGATCACGTGCAGTAATGTAGATTTTCCAGAACCAGATGGCCCCATAATGGAGATAAATTCTCCCTCTTGTATTTTAAGGTTGATGTCTTTTAGGAGAAAAGTTCTATTCCCTCCCGAGTTTACCCATTTAAAGATGTTTTTTAATTCTAGTAACATGTTTGTTTATGATTTAAGATTTACGATTTACGAATTGGCTGACTGCTGATCACTGATTGCTGATTTTCATTGAATTAGTATTTATTATCAAGTTGCAAGACAGGTTTCCGTGAAAAGATTTTATATGTAATATAGATATAAATCCGACTTCCGACTTCCATTTTATATTTGTTCCTTATTCCTCATTTTTTGTTTCTTCACTCACTCCTTAAACTTATTATCGGGTTTGCTACAGCTGCTTTTATCGCCTGAAAGCTGATTGTTGCTAAGGTAATTATAACTGCTAAAGCACCAGAAATTGCAAAAATCCACCAAGTAAGCTCAATTCTGTAGGCAAAGTTGGTTAGCCATTTGCTCATGATCCAATAACATAGAGGAACAGCCAAAACAAAAGCGATCCCAGTGACATACATGAATTCTTTCGTTAAAACCAAACCTATTTGGAACACAGTTGCACCTAGTGTTTTTCTAATTCCAATCTCTTTTGTTCTTTGTAAGGTTATCAATGAAATTAAGCCTAACAACCCCATTACACATATGGTAATGGCCACGCAAGACGCCATCCAAATCATGTTTTGTTGAAGCGTTTCTTTATTGTATAAAGTTGCAATTTCATCGTCTAAAAATTGGTAACTAAATACTTGCTCCGGAAGCCTTTGCTTAAAAATTTGTTCAATTGATTGAAGTGCAAAATGCGGATTACCAGCGGGTAATTTAATTGCTAAATTAGTTTCTAAGTTTTTGATCTGTAAAACAACTGATGGTTCAATGGGCCCGATAAGCGATTTTACATTAAAATCTTTTACAATGCCAACAATAATGCCGATGTAGTCGCCTGCGGTTAGCTCTTTTCCAAGTACCTCACTTACATCTTTAACTTTCAGCGCGTTTAGCATCGTTTTGTTAATCAAAAACTCGGGTTTAGAAGAATTAGCTCTAACACTTCTTCCTGCAAGTATTGTTAGACCAAACGTTTTGGGGTAATTAAAATCACCAATAGCGAAACGAGCAGGCCATTTTTCCCAATCAGCTCTATTGCTAAACTTTACGGTTGCACCTCGCTCGCTGCTACTAGATGGCGGATTGTTAACGTAGCTGAACGATTGGATGGATGACAGCGCGTTTAATTCTTGGCCTAACCTTGCTTTTTGAATATCCGAAATTTTCCCAATTGGAACCATTATTACAGATTCGCGGTCAAAACCTTTGTCGGTGTTGGTTAGCAAATGGACCTGCATTACCATTATAATAGTTGCTGCAATTAGACATTGAGCTATTACATTTTGAAAGATGACTAATAATTTCCGGCCGAAAGCTCCATGCATTTTAAGCGCTTTGCTTTTTAATACCTTAACCACATTGAGCCTACTCAATACCAACGCAGGATACATTCCGGTGAGGATGGAAATTAAAATAAATAATGAAACGGCATAAAGCACTAGATTTTTAAAACTAGCAATTTGGATTGGTGCATTAAAGAACAGTATTTCATTTAGAAATGGCAGCAACAAACTCACTACAAGACCGGAAATACTCAAAGCAATCGCACAGTTTAAGAAAGAATCTACCATAAACTGTACAAATAGCTGCTTTCTAGATGCTCCGAATGCCTTCCTCGTGCCGATATTTATAGCATCGCGCGCCTGACCCGCGAGCATTAAATTTATATAATTAACACTAGCAATGATGACAATTAAAAAGCCAATAAGTGTTAAAACGTTAAAAAGACTTTTTTGAACCGTCCCTCCATAATTTGCACTGAAATGAAGGTTGCTTAATGGCAAAAGCTCAAAATGATAATATTTTGCGCCATCCGCACCGAACTTTTCTCTGGTTGTCGATGCCAATTGCTTTTCTACAACTGCGCTTTGTTGCTGGTTATTGAGTTTAACATAGACGCCCAACTTCGATGATAAACTTCCCCAGTCTGTAAAAAAGCTTTTCTCAACCTCCGGATTTAGGTTTTTAAACGAAGCAAACGACAAGTAAATGTCTGATTTTAAATCAGATTGATAAGGTTTATCTGAAACGACACCAATTACTTTAAACTCTTGCTTGTTTATAAAGATAGATTGATTTATCGCTTGCTTTTTTCCAAAATATTTTTTGGCAATTTTCTCTGTCAATACAACGGTATTTGGTTCATCAAGCTGTTTATAGTTGCCTTGAATAAATTTATAGCTAAAAAGACTAAACCAATTTTCGTCAACAAAAGCAATATTTTTGTCTTCCTTAAAGCGATTTTTACCCTGTGCAGAAATATTAACCACAAAGCTTTGGTTTTCCATTTTTAATGCCGCCTGTCGGACTTGTGCAGATTCTGACTTTAGCTTATTATAAATTGCTACAGAGCCGCCTTTATCGTATTCCGTTTTTTCTAGATGCAATTCGTAAACCACACGAAATATGTTTTGATAGGCTTTATGATATGTATCGAAACTAAGGTTGTAACTGATGTATAAGTAAATTAAAATCGCACTAGATGCGGCAATGGCTAAGCCCAAAATATTTAGGATAGAATAAAACTTTCTTTTCAGGATGTTTCGCCAAGCGATCTTAAGGTAGTTTTTGAACATGGTTTAGATAATCTATTGATTTTTCATAGCTAATTAAAGGACGTCACTCTGTTCTCAAACTTTTTATAGGATTTGCCAATGCTGCTTTCATTGCTTGGAAACTAATTGTTAGAAAAGCGATGCACATTGCGACTAATCCTGAAACAGGAAAAATCCACCAGACAATTTCTGCTCGATATGCAAATTCTTGAAGCCAATAATATACTCCGAACCAAGCCAAGGGAATGGCCAAGAAAAAAGCAACAACTACAAGTTTGATGAAATCTAATGATAGCACTTTAATGATTTCTGGAATGCTTGCGCCCAACACTTTTCTAATTCCAATTTCTTTTTTTCTTTGAGCCATGCTAAAAACAGATAACCCAAAAATACCCAGACTAGAAATTAGTATCGCAATGATTGACAAATAAGTAAATACTTTTTGAAAGTCGTCATCCGACTTATAAATTGCATTATAGGCGTCGTCTGAGAAGAAATAACTAAACGGCAAATCTGGAGCGAATTCAGCCCATTTGTGTGCTATCGATCTAAGCGTATTAGGCACATCTTTTCCAGAAATTGTGACAGAAAGGAAGGTAAAAAACCCTGGAGAAACTCTTAATGTGAGCGGCGGGATTTCTTGTTCCATAGAATGGAAATGAAAATTCTTTATAACGCCAACAATTGTTCCGTCGCCATTAGCGGTTTTCTGAGAAAATCTTTTTCCAATCGCATCTTGTGGATTTTTGTAGCCCAGCGTTTTTAACGCCGCCTCATTGAGGATCATGGATTGCGATTTGTCATTAAAAGTGTTAGAAAAATTTCTTCCTGCTAAAATTTCAATTTGGTACTGCTTTAGAAAATCCTCGTCAACGAAATACGCATCTGATTGAAACTCCTTTTTTACTCTATTTGCGCTTTCAATTTCAACCGGAAATTTTCTATTTGGTTTTCCGGGAATGTAAGAAGAGAAACTCGTTTCTTTAACTCCGGCAATTTCTGCTAATTGTGTTTTAATGGCATCTCTATGGTTTAGGATTCGGTTATCATATTGAAAATCGATTACAACCATGTGGTCTTTTTTAAAGCCCAAATCTTGATTTTTCATAAAATCAATTTGTCTGTAAATTAATAAAGTCGAAATTATCAAACCGATGGCGATGCAAAACTGAACGATTACCAAGGTTTTTCTTACAGAATAGCCTTTTAGGTTTTCAATTCCCTTTAAACTATTAATTGATTTAAATGAGGAAAGAAAGAGCGCAGGATAGAGTCCTGAAATTAATCCAACCAAAATGGAAGATAGGAAAAGTAAAGCAATTGCTTTTAACTCTTGATTAAATGAAAATCCTAATTTTACATCTATCATTTGGTTAAAAGTTGGCATAAGCAGAATAGCCAACAACAAAGCAACTCCAAAAGCAATTAAACAGATAATTAAAGCATCGCTCATAAACTGGATGATTAGTTGTTGTTTAACTGCACCCAATACTTTTCTAATCCCAATTTCTTTTGTTCTCTGTAAAGAAAAAGCGGTGGTTAGATTAATAAAATTAAAACAAGCAATAAATAGAACCAATATCGCAATCAAAGAAAATGCATATACATGAATGATATCGCCGTGATCCATAGTGCCGGCTTTACTTCCTCTTGCTTTACCTTTCAAATAGACATCTTTTAAAGGTTCTAAAGCTAATATTTGTATCATGTTGGTTTGGACATTATGCCTTTTTATAAAATCAGGAAGTTTAGCCGTCAACTTTTCTATCGACGCATTTTTTTTCAATAGAAGATAGGTGTTAAAGCCATAACGGTTCCAGTTGGTCGTCCAAGTAGAATTTCCTTCAATCCCGATTAGGCTCGAAAGGGAAAGAATAATGTCTCTCTTAAAGTGAGAATTTGCCGGGATATCTTTCATTACGCCGGTTACGGTAGCATGCTGATTTCCGTTTAAGGTGAGCGTTTTGCCTAGGCAATTTGTAGTTCCAAAATACTTCTTGGCAGCAGATTCTGAAAGGACCATGTCAAAAGGCGCATTGAACAGCGTTTTAGTATTTCCGGCGATTAGCGGAAAACTAAATATAGAAAATAGAGTGGAATCGGCATAAGCCAAGGGAGCTGTCCCGTAATTTTCTTGGCCTTTTTGAATGATATAATCGTCTAAAAAAATTCGAACAAATGCTTTTACTTCTGGAAATTCGACAAGCATTGCCGGTCCCATTGCCGCCGAAGCACTTTCATAATTTATACCATCAGGTTTTTTTTCATCAGTTACTAAGCTATAAATTTGGGATGCTTGTTTTGGTGCTGTATCATGGTTCATCTCAAAACTGACGTAGAGAAAAGCAAAAAAACAAATGCATAAACCCAAAGAAAGCCCAATTAAATTTATTACAGAAAAAACCCTGTATTTTTTTAAATATCGGAAAGACGTTTTTATATAATTTTTAACCATTTTTTATGGATACTAGGTTTTAGGTAATACGTTATAGGTAGTATGTGTGAGGCCATAATGAATTGCTGATAACTGATTTCTGACTTCTAATAGCTACTCCTTAAGTTTTTCTGCTGGTTTAAATCTAACTGCCCTAAATATCTGTAAGTAAACTGTAATTCCAACTATGATGAATGAAAGCAATAGTGCAGTTACAAATGGAACGACAGAAATTTCGACGCGATAAGCAAAAGTTTGTAGCCATTTATCCGCTAGCAGAAAGGCAACGGGCCAAGCAATAATATTTGCCACTAATATGATGTAGAAAAATGGTTTGCTTAAAACAGCCGCTAAATGCTGTTTTCCTGCACCGAAAACTTTTCTAATTGCAATTTCTTTCATCCTCAACCTGATGGATTGAGCGGCAAGCGAAAAGAAGCCAAGAGCAGCAATAAATATTGCAAGTCCCGTAAAAAAGGAGAGCACAGTTTTAAGTTGCTCCTGCTTTATAAAAAGCTTTCCGTACAATTCATCTACGAAATAATAATTAAAATTTTCTCCGTCAAGCTTATTCATGTCGGGCCATTGTTGATTCAAGGCTTTTAAAGCGCTCGGTAAAGCCTTAGTCTCTACCCCAACCATAATTTGTGTTTTTGCGAGGCCGCAATGGTCGTTCATTAGATAAATGGTAGGCTTTACTCGCTGTTCAAATCCATAGGCTTTCACATCTTTTATCACGCCAACAATTTTATAATTTCCTCCACATCCTGTTATGCTGGTTCCAATCGGTTTTGTAAGATGCATTGCTTTTACAGCGGTTTCATTCACAATGGCACTGGTAGAATCGCCAGGTAATGTAGCGTGGAATATTTCGCCGTCGGCCAACTGAATATTTAACGTTTTAAAGTAGTCGTAATCTATACTCATCGTATTCATCGAAAATGCCGTTCCCCCAACGTCGTACTCTTGCGAAGTCGGTAAATTTCCGCCCGGAACATTAGATGCGACCGTAACATTTGTGACCCCGGCGATCATTTCAATTCTATTTTTAAGAGACACAAAAGTTCTTGGATTGTTGTACAGCGCTAGATTATCTATGTAGATTACTTGTTTGGCTGAAAAACCTGGGTTTTCCGACCTCATGTAATTTAATTGCTGATTGATTACCAATAACATAATGACAAAAATAATTGCACAAGTAAACTGAAACACGGTGATTGATTTTTTAAGCCAAGACAGTTTACCTCCCGTAGAAAGCTGAGATCCTCTTAGCACTTCGACGGGATTGAAACCTGCCATCACTAAAGATGGATAGATGCCCGCTAAAGCCGTTAATAGAATTAAGGTAAAAAGTATTTGGAGCACGATAAGGCTGTTAATGCCAGAAATAAAAAGGTGTACCTGCAACAATTGGTTAAGATAAGGAAGCGCAGCAACAATGATAACATAGGCAAGGAGTAAAGCAATACAACATTGCGCAAAAATCTCTAGCATAAATTGGGCGATGATTTCCTTTTTGCCCATCCCGTTGATTTTCTTGATGCCAACTTCTTTTCCACGTTTATTGGCCTGAGAAATATAGAGATTTGTAAAATTAACACCGGTAACAATTAAAATAATTATTGCCAACAGCGTCAAGCTTTGCACAATTTGATTGTTTACCGGAGAACCATAGTGTGGTTTTAAATGCAAATTTTTAAGTGGATCTAGGTAAATTGCCAAAGACTTGGAATGATTGAGGGCATCTTTCGCTACCTGACTACTATCGGTTAAAGCTGCTTCTCTGTATATTTTATCAACCTTTTTTGAAAGTAGCTCGACGTTTGTGTGAGGTTTTAGCAGTAAAAAGGTTTGATAGATTTGGGTAGCATAGCTTTGATCTTTTCCAGAGGTAATGTCTTCCGAAAATCCGATACAATCAAAATTAAAATTTGTATTTCCTTGAACGTCCCTCACAACTCCCGCAATCGTCATTGGCATTCCAGATTTAGCCATCATGTTTACCGTTTTGTTCACCACAGACGTGTCATTTGGGAAGATCACAGCAGCGGTTTCTTTAGAAAGCAACACGGTAGGCGCAGCATTTTTTTCATTCAATATAAAACCTTTCGGCTGAATGTCTAAGATTTTTGCAATCGAGTAATCTGCGCCGACCCAACTTTTAATCATGAATCTTCCAGAAGGCGTAAAAAAAGGAATCTGGAACAGTGCGGTATTCATTCTGCCAACTTCTTCCACTTCTGGACATTGGCTTTTTATGGCTGCGGCGAGCAGGCCAGGTGTATAAGGAGAAATACCGGTAGGCAATTCTCTTTCTACTAAGAAAACTCGATCTACATTTTTATTCCATTGATCAAAACTCTTTTCATGATCGACATATAAGGCCACAAAAATAAACGCCGACAAGCCTAATGCGAGTCCGATAATGTTTAAAAAGTTGTACCATTTTCCCTTTAAAAAAGTACGAACGGCTATTTTAATCGCTAGCTTATTCATTTTTTAACCCTTATTTAGCAGTTGTATTTCGGTGTTAGCGCGCAATTTGCAAAGCGCAAATTGTCCATTATCAACAAATGTCTAACCTCGAACTTCTGATTGCTTATTTCCATTTTAAAGTATTTAGTAACAAGTATCAAGACACTTCTGAGAGGAGCGCATTTTCAGCAAAGCCTAATGCCTCACACCTAATGTCTAATTTACTCACTTCTTAAACTTTTTACGGGATTTGCCAAGGCTGCTTTAATGGCCTGGAAACTAACGGTTATTAGTGCAATACTGAGCACCAATCCTCCGCCTACTGCAAAAAACCACCATTCTATCGCTATCCTGTACACAAAACTATTTAACCAATAGTTCATCGCCCACAAGCCAAAAGGAATGGTCAGCAAGACAGATAAAAGCACGATAAGCGCAAAATCTTTGCTCAATAGCATAACCAACTGGGTAACACTTGCCCCTAAAACCTTTCGTATTCCAATTTCTTTATTTCGCTGCTTCGTGAAAAAGACGGTTAAAGAAAAGAGTCCCATAATAGAAATAACGACAGCTATCAATGCAAAAAACGTAATTAAGCTTTGAAGCCTACTATAGGAAAGGAATAATTTTTGGAAATTGTCATCTAAAAACGAATATCTTATCGGTGAATCGGAATCCAATTTTCTCCAAGCTTGCTCAATCGCTGTGACCGTATTTTGCATGTGCGTGCTATTTATTTTTACAAGAATGCCTCCACCAGACTGAAACATGCAGGCTTTGTTGCCGATGGTATACACAGCCGGTTGAATACCGCTATCGAAACCCTGTACATTAAAATCGCTTACAACACCAACCACTTTTAAAGGAACACTGTCGCACTCGTTAAAGCTTATCGTTTTGCCGATTAAACTAGCATCGTGCATCTTTAGAAAAGCACTTTCGTTAATGATTGCAGAGCGGGTATTTTGATCATTATAGCTGTCGTTAAAAAGGCGTCCTGCCTTTAATTTTATTCCTAAGGTGGTAAAGTAATCGGTGCTTACTTTTACGGAGGTCATTCTAAACTTGTTTCCTGCATAGTTAAAACCGTATGTTGAAGTATCAGACAGTTCTTTGCTATCGCCAGGAACGGTAGTTGTTTTAGCCAATTCGCTTACCCCTGGAATGGCGAGAAGCAAATTTTGCAATGTGGGAAATTCTTGTTCTCGTAATTTTTGTGGAGCCTCAATGCGCATTACTTGAACAGAGGAAAAGCCTTTATCCTTATTTTGCATATAATTCATCTGTTTTTTTATTACAAAAGCAGACATAATAAAAAATGCAGAAACCATAAATTGAAGTACAATTAACCCATTTCTGAATAAGTGGTTTTTAGAGCCATTGCCATAACTTCCTTTTAATACTTTTACGGTGTCGAACCTCGAAACCACTAGTGCGGGATATAAGCCAGATAGAATAGCCACCAAAAAAAGCGAGACGGCAATTTGCAAAACAATGAATGTAGTATGGATTTGATTCCAAAAACTTAGAGACAAATCAAACCTATTGTTGATGATGTTTAGCGATAAAAACACAACCAAGCAAGCGATTATTAAACTCAATAAACATTGCAGAAAAGTCTCTGTCATAAATTGGAAAATGAGTTGTTTTTTCCCAGAGCCGAGCACCTTTCTTACACCAACTTCCTTTGCGCGGGCAATCGATTTTGCAATCGCCAGATTGCTAAAATTAATGGTTCCGGCGAGTAGTAACAGAATGGCCAGAATAAGCAATATCGAAACTGTCTTAAAATTGCTTTCTCCATGTTTTGGAAAATTATGGATCTCAGATACCGCTTCGCTATATAAAAATGTATGCTGCGCTGATTTTTTATAGTTCTCGAAAGATTGAGTTCCCTCCTTTAAACGTTCCTTATAATAAATTCTATTGATGTCGTTTTCGAACTTTGCATCGGCAATTGGCTGTTTTAATTTGATGTAGGTATGGTAAGAATAATTGCCCCAAAAATTGTTCTGTTTGGCGTAAGGGTCGCGCATTAAGAGTTCTGCAGTGAAATGTGTAGGAGTTTTTGGTGTTTTCATCACCGCGGTAATAGTACCGGTAACTGCATTAAACACTTTAATGGTTTGCCCGATTGGGTCTGTACTTCCAAAAAGTTTTTTCGCCAGCTTTTCGCTGATAACTGCGGCATCCGGCTTGTTCAACGCCGTTAGTATGTTGCCACGAACAAGCTCAAACGGAAAAACCTTTAGAAAAGAAGAGTCAACCGAAATAAATCCTTTTTGATAGATTTTTTTGTTGTTCGCGTCCATCAAAGCTTCATAATCAGAACCTCCCTGCATGGAAGTAGCAGCTTCTGCATCTCGGTAGTTATCTGCTAGAAATTGTGCCAAAGGTGCTGGCGTTTGTGGGGAATAATCGCCCTTTTGAAACAAAGAAACCTTATAAACGGTTTGTAGTTTAGGGCTCCATTTGTCGTAGCTTAACTCATAGTTTTGATAGAGCAGAATAACGATAAAACTCGACAATCCGGCTGCAAGGCCAAGAATATTTACGGCATTGAAAACTTTGTTCCTGAATAAATTCCGCCATGCGATTTTAATGTAGTTCGTGAGCATGTTGTTGGTATTAGGTTATTGAATAAATTTAATAGCGTGCTGATTTCTGACTAGTTTTAATTTCTTAACTGATTGTCGATCAATTTTTCGTTTCCTTTGTTGGGATTGAATTAAGTATTTTGTATAACTCGAGATTTTTTCTATTCGGTTCTTAAACTTTTAATCGGATTGGAAAGCGCAGCTTTAATTGCTTGAAAACTTACCGTTATCAATGCAATTAGCAAAGCCGCAATACCGGCAACAATAAATATCCACCAGCTTACACCAATTCTAAAAGCAAATCCTTGTAACCATTTGTTCATCACCCAATAGGAAAATGGGAAAGCAAAAAGGCAGGCAATAAAAACCAGTTTTACCAGATCTTTAGACAGCATTTGAACCAATTGATTTACACTTGCGCCTAATACCTTTCGAATGCCAATTTCTTTGCTGCGTTGTTCTGCGGTATAAGTTACCAATCCAAATAGTCCGAGGCAGGCAACCAGAATCGTAAACATAGAAAATATATTGAGTATCGTTTCTGTTTTTTCTTCCGCCAAATAGGTCTTTTTATACAGATCATCCATAAATGTATAGGTGAATGGTTCGTCTGTATTAAACTCGCCCCATCGTTTACGCATTGATGAAAGCAAGCCTCGAATGTCTGTGGTTTTGACTTTGAAAATCAATCCCCAGTCGGGATTAAGTGTCATTAGCAACGGCGTAATAGGTTCATGAAGCGATTGGAAGTTAAAATCTTTTACCACGCCAATCACGTGGTAGGGCACGTTAGATCCTCTATCGCTGTTTTGTCTGATAATCGTTTTCCCAACAGCTGTTAAATTATTCCAACCGTAGGCTTTTGCTGCGGTTTCATTTATTATAATTGCCGTAGAATCTGTTGAGAATGTCTTTTGGAAATTTCTACCAGAAGCCATTTTCATTCCGAAAGTAGGAATGTATTGTTCATCAATATGGTATTCCTGAGTTTTCATAATCTGATTTTCATGTCCCTCCGAAAAAGAAAGTGCATTGCCTCCACTACTTGGTCCGGCGGGCTTGTAAGACGATACCGTTGCATTTACGACACGTGGATCGCGCAGCATTTCTGCTTTAAATAGCTGCTCATTCTTCCCTAAAGCATAAGAATTTGAGACAGATAGCAGTTGCTCTTTATCGTATCCTAAGTTTTTATTTTGGATGTATTTCATTTGCTGCCGAACAACCACGGTACCGATAATTAAACCAACGGAGATAAAAAATTGAAATATTACCAATCCGCTGCGTAATCCAAAGGTATTGTTAGAAGAGGTAAGCTTACCTTTTAGCGTGGCGATCGGTTTAAAAGATGAGAGAAAAAATGCTGGATAAATGCCAGCTATAATGCTAACCAATGCACCCAAGCCAATAAAACTTGCAATAATTTGCAGGTTGAAGCCGAAACTTAAATGCTTTTCGGAAATGGTATTGAAAAGTGGTAACATCAACTGAATAATAATCAACGCTACAAAAAGTGCAATAGAAACAACCAATGCCGACTCCACTAAAAATTGTTTCATAAGTTGAATTTTTGTAGATCCAATGACTTTACGTACGCCAACTTCTTTCGCTCTTTTGGCTGCGCTGGCGGTAGAAAGGTTGACGAAATTTATACATGCAATCAGCAAGATAAAAACGGCGATTACGCCAAAAACATAAACATACATGGCGTTTCCAGGTACATCTAGCTCGTAATTGGAATGAGAATTTAAGTGAATTGAAGTTAGCGGCTGTAAAATAAAGCCCATTTGATTGCCTTTTGTTATAAATTGCGCCAAACTAATACCCATTGTTTGTTGGATTTGTGGCCCCATATATTTCTTGACTACCTCGGGTAGTTTTGCCTCTAATTTTTTATAATCATAATCTGGTTTTAATAGTAAATAAGTGAAGAAATTAGAAACCATCCAAGAGTCAGATTTCGCACTTGGCAGGCTTGCCATGGATGCGAACATATCGAAGTGAAAGTGAGCGTTAACTGGTACTTCATCTATAACTCCGGTAACCTTAAATTGTGCGTGGTCGTTTGGAAAAGACAATATTTTGCCAATGGGATTCTCATTTCCAAAATACTTTTTGGCAATTACTTTGGTAACGATAATTGTATTTGGCTCTTGTAACGCCGTCTTCCCGTCTCCTGCAATAATCGGCAATGTAAATATGCTAAAGAAATTTGCGTCTACAAATGCGAGTTCATCGTCTTTAAAACTTTTCTCCTTATAGGTAACTTTTCTGGCACCAGCGGGCTGGAGTCTTGTAGCATCCTGAACTTCCGGATAATCGTTTTTTAGCGCTTGCGCAACGGGAGGCATCACATTTGTTTCGAAGATTTTACCCCCATTAATTTCGGCTTTAAAAGCGATTCTAGCAATGTTGCCTGCTTGCTTGTTGAAGCGATCGTAACTTAATTCGTTTTGTACATAAAGCAAGATTATAAAACAGATCGACAGGCCAATTGCCAATCCTGAAATGTTGATGATGGAGAAGGTTTTATGCTTAATCAGATTTCTCCAGGCGATTTTTAGGTGGTTTTTAAACATTTCTACTAGGTGTTAGGTTCGGAATAAAGAACAAGGAGCAAAGATTAATGACTACATGTCCAACAACTGAGCATTGATAATCTATAACTGATTTTAGTGCTATTTTAAAGACTCAAAAATTATTTTAACGCGCTCATAATTCTCCCATAATAAAAATCAGATCCAATACCTTTTGCAGCCTCTGTAAATTGATTTTTTAACGTTTCGCTGGCTGGCATTTTCGAAGCAATCTTAATTAGTATTTCCGATTTCTCGTAATCAGAACTAATATGAGCAACGTAGCCAATCAGCTTACTCCATTCCTTTTCATCTTTTACGTTAGGATTGATCAACTTTTTCAAAATCGATGCTTTGTAGAAATCGCTATTTATATTTTGCGTAGCAGCTATTGTTTGCGAATACTGATTGGAATTGAGTTGTTCATTTGCAAGCAAAGAGGAAATAAGTTCGGATTTGTAATAATCACTTTTGATATTGGCTGTTGCACTCATTAATTTAGAAAAAAGGGAATTAGAAATGGCTTTCCTTTTTGTAAGCATGCCCAACGCTTCAAACTTGTAGTAATCAGAGCTCATAGCAGTTGCAAGAGATACGACGTGGTCAACTTGTTTGTCAGAAAGCGAAGAATTTAATGGGACATTTAAAGTTTTAAATTTGTAATAATCAGACTTGATGTTTTTTACATTTTCCAAGTAAGCATCGGCTATAATTTCGTTTTTAAAATAATTTTCTTTTATCCCTCCCAGTAGTTCAGCACGGTAGTAATCTGAAGAAATCGATTTGTCTATTTTATTTAAAAATGTGAGCATTTCATCATTGTTAAGCGGTTGCTTTTCAACTAAAAAGTTCAAATAAATATATTGTACATAATCTGTACTGTGACGATCTACCTCGTTTAAAACCAGCGGAACGCCGCCTTTGGCAAATAACTTTACCGCTCTTTCTTTTGCTCCAACTCCATTGTCAATTAACGTTTTTACGCATTGGCTAATAAGAATTTTATCAGCCGTTTCTAAGTTTGTTTTTTTAGTGCCGTTAATGGTGTAAATTGGTAAGCCACTTTCGTTCGGCGTGATTTCCAGTTTGTCATGATTTTTTTTGTAAAAGATCTCCGCGTCTGGTGCTAATTTGTCAACCGCCGTTTCATCATCTGTAAAGGTCACATCGCCTTTTACTTTCAACTGCATTTTTTCTGCATCGTTGTTTATTTGTAATACCCGATTATTGACGTTTTTTGTGATAGATACACGTCTTTTTTGCGCAGTGCACAGGCTAACGGTGAAAATAAAAAATAAAAAAGTGATGATTGATTTTTTCATGGTTAAGTGTTGTTGAGGTTTGAGATAGGTTTTGAATCTGGTTTATTTTCAATAATTATTCGGCAATTAATGTTATTCTATCATTAAGGCTACTCCGTGCGCAAACTTTTAACTGGGTTTGCCAATGCCGCTTTTATCGCTCGGAAACTAATTGTAATAAGTGCGATCAGTATGGCGCCTAGACCAGCTATTGCGAACACGCTCCAGCTGATGGTTATCCGGTAGGCAAAGTCTTCTAGCCAGGTATTTATTGCATACCAAGCAATTGGCGATGCGATGACAATTGCCATTAAAACTAACTGTAAAAAATCCTTTGAGAGCAGGCTGCTAATTTGAAGAACAGACGCTCCCAAGACTTTTCTGATTCCTATTTCTTTCATTCTTTGCTGTGCAGTATGAATAATCAAGGCAAATATTCCTAAACATGCCAAAAGCATAGATAGTCCACTAAAAAAAGCAAATAATTCTTGTAATCGACGTTCCGCTCTATATTCTTTAAACATCATATCGTCAACCCACTGCACATCTAAAAGCTTATCAGGAAAAAACTGTCTCCATAATTTATTTACGGATTCGATTGCTTGCTTTTGATAACCTGTTTTAACACGTACTAACATGTTCCCATAAGTAGGTGCATTTTCGGCAGTGATGATGGTGGGTTGAATCGGTTTTTTTAATGATTCAGCATTGAAATCTTTGACGATGCCAACAGGTGTGGTCAAAGCATTTTGTATGGGTTCGTTTAATTTTTTGATGCTCAATAAGCTAGCGGTATAGGCGGTAATTACAGATGATTGGATTTTAACGGTATTTTCATATTCGAATCTGCTTAATCGCATTAAAGAATCGTCGCTCATTTTATCCGTCGCAAAAGTATTATTCAACAGTCTTCCCTCCTTTAATTGCAGGCCTAGGGTTTTGGCTAAGTCAACGTCTCCGTTTATATACCAAATGGTCAGTTTATTTCCTTTGTGGTTCGGGTCATCTATTTCCTTTGTCATGTAACCAGCACTTGTTGGTGTCCACGACGTTATACTCACACTTTCTATCCCTTCCTGTGCAAGTAATTCATTCTTTAAGGTTTGTCCCTTTTTCCCCCAAGAAATGTAACCTATGTTCATTAGGTTCTTCTTATCGAAGCCCAAATCTTTGTTTTTCATGAAGTTAATTTGTTGTTTAACCACAATAAGTGCGATTACCACAACGATAGAGATGGAGAATTGTAAAACAACCAGACTCTTTCTTACCAACTGATGCCCACCAATGCTTCCAGAAAACAAATTGCCTTTTAAGGTAGCTGCGGGTTTTAATCCCGAAACAATCCATGCAGGATATGAACCTGTAATTAGACTTATAATGAAAATGATACCATAGGCGCTTCCTAAAAGCAAATAGCCAGAAGTAAAATTCTTCTCTAAATGGTTTCCTAAATATTGTTCTAGAAATGGCATGGATACCCAATAAATTAGGGTCGCAATAATGGTGGAGATTAGGAAGAATAAGATGGATTCTGCTAGAAATTGAAAGATGATCTGCTTACGGTCTGCTCCAAGTATTTTTCTAACGCCAGTTTCTGGCAAACGTTGTAAAGCCTTTGCAGAACTCAAGTTGATAAAGTTGACGCAGGCGATAACTAGAAGGAGTAATGCTACACCGCAAAAGATGTAAACATTTTGAATATCGCCTTTTACTTTTTGATTTTCTGAAAATTCTGAATGTAAATAAACTTTGCCCAAAGGTTGAAATTCGTACTGATAGGGTTTTTTTACGGTTACAAACTTTGTATACCAATTATTTAGCTTTTTAGTAAATTTGTTAATGTCTACTCCTGGTTTGGTAAGGATAAAATTGTTCGGGGTAAAGGAACCGTATTGCTCACTTTTTAGGTCTTCTTTTCGTCCTTTTTCAATTACAATTGCTTCGGAGCGAAAAATCGAATTTGAAGAAATGTCTTCTATAACCCCAGTAACTAGGTAAGGGGTCGCTTTATCAGAATAAGTAGGCACATCATGAATTACTCTTCCAACAGGATTCTCGTCTTTGAAATGCTTTTTCCTAAAACTTTCGGAAATTACAATATTCGGCTGCCCATCTACATAATGTTTTGGGTTACCAGAAAGAATCTTTAAATCTAGTAATTTCCAAATGGAAGTGTCTGCTTGTAAGACCGATAAATTAATTCCGTTTGGATCTTCACTCTCACGTATTCTAAATCTATCTTCCGTATTATTTAGTTTTCCAACTGCTAAAACTTCTGGAAAATCATTTCTTAACTTATCGGATAGGCCGGCAAAAGAAGAGGTGAATCTATTGTATAATCCATCCCCCATTTTATTTACAGTAACAATTCGATACAATTCCTTCTGATTGCTCCATTGCTCGTCATAAGAAAGATCATCAATTACTACAGTTGCTACCAACATACAAGCACCAAGCCCCAGCGTTAAGCCAAGGATATTGATGAAAGAATAAACTTTATTCTTTTTGATGTTTCGCCATGCGGTTTTAAAATAGTTCTTTAGCATTTTTGTTGGTGTTAGGTAATAGGTTTGAGGAGTAAGGAATAAAGAGCAAGATCAATGACCGCGTGCCCAACAACTGATTGCCGACTTCTTTTCCATATTGTTATCTCTAAATACTAAATACTAAATACTAAATACCAACCTCATTCCGTTCTTAAACTCTTTACTGGGTTTGCAAGCGCAGCTTTTATCGCTTGGAAGCTAACGGTAGCCAGCGCAATGACGATGGTTAGCAATCCTGCTGCGATGAAAAACCAAGCGTTCAGGTTAATCCGATACGCATAATCGTCCAACCATTTGCTCATCATCCACCAAGCAATAGGGGTAGCGATCAGTAAGGAAATTAATATCAACTTAATGAAGTCTTTGCTCAATAAAAAAGCAATGGATGCAACGCTCGCTCCCACTACTTTTCTAACGCCAATCTCTTTAGTCCGCTGACGCACAATTAGCAGAGATAGCGCAAACAGGCCTATGCAGCTAAGCACAATGGCAATTACGGCGCCGCTGCTGATGATGGTTGTCATTACCCTTTCTTTTTTAAATGTTCTGTCGATATTCTCGTCTAAAAAAGACCCTTGAAATTCTGCGCTCGGTTCAATCTTTTTCCAAGCATTTTCCACTGTTTCAAAAGCGCTTATCAGCTGCCCAGGCTTTACTTTTATATATACATAATCCAAATTCCAATTGCTTTTCATAAATAGCGTAAGCGGTGCAATCTGTTTATCTAAACCTTGAAAATTATAATCCTTAATAACGCCAATAACCGAATATTTTATAGAATCGTCCATTAAAAAAGTGGCGTCTAGTGGATTTTTTTCTTCTAGTTGTTTTGCCATGGTTTCATTTACCACGACGCTTAAACTGTCGCTGCCAAAATCTCTACTAAATGTTCGCCCTTTCAGCAGCGTTAGATCTAGTGTTTTTAAGTAGTCGTAATCTACTATGAGCATGTTAGTTTTGAGATTAAATCCTTTATAATCGACACCCAATATGCTTGTACTCATGCCTCCGTCTTTTCCTCTCCCCAAATTATTATCTGATGCACTAATGCTTTCTATAGATGGATTTCCTTGCAATTCATTTCTTAGCCGCTGAACATCTAACCGGTTATTTTCTTTGCCGTTTAGCGGAAAGGAAAAAACTTCGGTTTTGTTAAAACCAAGATTTTTGTTTCTCATAAAATCTAGCTGACTCCAAAGAATCATCGTTCCGCTGATCAGTAAAATAGCGATACAAAACTGAATGACAATCAACACGTTCCTTAAATTATTTCTTCCAGTTATGGCTGCCTTGCCTTTTAAAGATTGCAAGGTTCCCAGCCGGCTTAATACCAAAGCCGGATAGCCACCGGCAATAAGTGTAATGGTTAAAAATCCCAATAAAAATAAGGTTGAAACCGTGGGAGACAATACTGCATTGAAAGAAGCTTGAGTATTAAAGAGGGTTTTAAATTCGCTTAAAGATGCACTGCTCAATAAAGACCCTATCACTATAGCGATGGTAAAAACCAATAGGCTTTCTCCCCAAAATTGAAAGAAAAGTTGTTTTTTATTGGCGCCAAGTGTCTTTCTCATTCCTATTTCTTTTAAACGATTTACACTAGTGCCTATACTCATGTTAATAAAGTTAACGCACGCAATAAAGAGAATTAGGAAGGCAATACCGAGAATTAAATAGGGATAAAATTTAGCAATTATTGCTTTGCCATTTTCATATTTTGCAAAATGAACATCAGGAAAGTTGATGAGATGTAGTTGCTGAAGCTGGCCATTCTCATCAGGCTTTATTCCCATTTCTTTGCCATCTTTTATGTCTTCTTTATAGTGAAGATTGAGGAAGGCACGAGCGCTTTGCTCAAATCTCTCTATTGAGGTTTTGGGATTTAACTGTATATAAACTTCATGATTTCTATTGTTCCATTTGTCTAGATTTTCGGCGTAGTCTGGCCTATTTTCAAACCTAATCGCAACATCAAATTTGATGGTACTTTCTGGATTAAAATCCTCCAGTACAGCTGTAACGATGAAAGGCTGCTGTTGCTTATTAATGTTTAATTTTACAGTTTTGCCGATGGCGTTCTCCTTGCCAAAAAGTTTTTCTGCTGCTTTTTTACTTAAAATTACTTCATTTTTGTTTTTCAGTAAGCTGTTGTGATTCCCTTGCGATACCGGAAAAGAAAACATAGAGAAAAAGTCAGCATCTACGTTTACCATGTTTAGATTTAACTCTTTTTCTTTGAATAAAGCGAGTATGTCTGATTGTAGAAACCTTGTAATGTGTTTCACTTCTGATAGCTCGGTTTTTAATGTAGGAGCAAAAGGAATAGGAAAGCTATTTGCAGCTTCAGGCCCATTTTTTTTCGTTTGTTTTGTGATGTATAATTGATAAATATCAGCTTTGTTTACATGGAATTTATCCAGAGAGAGGTCAAAAAATGCAGCCATGCACAATAAAAGTGCGATGCCAAAAGCAATAGAAAGCCCGAGTACATTAATCAGCGTAAGCGATTTCTGTTTCCATAAATTACGCCAGGCAATTTTGAAATAATTCTTGATCATTTTGATGGATGTTAGGTTAATCGGTTTTTAGGTAATGGGTTTTAGGAGTAAGGAACAAGGAGCAAAGATTAGTTATAAAGTATTTATGTTATTGAATTACTGGTTTCTGACTGCTGGTAAGTGGTTTCTGATCTTTGATTTAAAAAGTGCCTAAAACCTGATGCTATCACCTAATACCTCTTTCACTCCGTTCTTAAACTTTTAACAGGATTTGCCAACGCGGCCTTTATGGCCTGAAAACTTACGGTCGCTACTGCTATGAGCAGCGCTATTAATCCGGCTAGTGCGAAAACCCACCAACTTAAGTTCGTACGATAAGCAAAACTTTGTAGCCATTTTTGCATGGCAAACCATGCAATTGGTGTGGAAATTACAATAGAAAGCAATACCAGTTTAATGAAATCTACCGAAAGTAGTGCGGTAACATTCGTTACGGTCGCGCCCAAAACTTTGCGGATGCCGATCTCTTTGGTGCGTTGATCTGCAGCGTAGGTAATTAAACCGAACAAACCCAAACAGGCTATTAAAATCGCAAAAAAAGCAAAAGTGATAAAAATCTTGCCGGTTTGTTGTTCTGATTTATAGAGGTGGTTAAAATCTTCATCCATAAAAGAATAAATGAATGGTTGATCCGCCATAAGTGCTACCGCATGGTATTTTCTTTCTATTTGGGCAACCACATTTGACATGTCTTTGCCCTTGATGCGAAAAGCAAACCGATCTCCATATTTTGATAGTCGAAACACAATGGGTGCGGTTTTATGTTGCATAGATCCTGCATTGAAATCTTTTACGATGCCTAATATTGGTAGGGCACGTATATTTTTGCCTTGATCAGAATCGTATAGCTTTTCTTTTAAAGGTTGACTAAAACCCAGCATTTTGGCTGCAGCCTCATTAATTAATAACGCTCCTGAATCGGTAGGTATTTGAGCCGAAAAATTTCTCCCTTGCGCCATCTTCATTCCTAAAGTTGAAATATAATCAGCGTCCACATACCATTCGGAGATCGTTACAGTTTGGCTTGCGTTCATGGAGGCGTCTTTAGAAAAAGCATCTGAGTTTTCGGGTGCCACTGACGTTGGTAAGGTATTGGTTCGAGTTCCAGCAATAACTCCAGGAATTTGCAACACTTCATTTTTAAATGTTTGCGCATGGTTCCCCATCGAATAAACGTTTTTTAAAACCAAAACCTGTTCTCGATTATAACCAAGATTTTTGTTTCTGATGAAGTTTAACTGGTTGTAGATTACCAAGGTGCATACAACTAGTATAATTGCAGTTGTAAACTGAAAAACTACTAAGCTATTTCTAAGCCAACTGCCTTTAAACCCAATAGATAGTTTTCCCTTTAGTACTTTTATTGGTTCAAACGCAGAGAGGAAAAAAGCAGGATAGAGTCCAGCTAAAATTCCGACAACAGTTGTGATGAGCAGGAGGGAAGGCAGTAGGAATTTTTGAGAAAATAAACCTAGGGCAATTTCTTTTCCCGCCAATTGATTAAAATAGGGTAAAGACAGTTGGGTAATCAACAACGAGACAATGAGTGCTATAAAACTCGTTAAAATAGATTCTGTTAAGAACTGCATCATCAAGCTGTAACGGCCCGAGCCTAAAACTTTTCTGATCCCAACTTCTTTAGAACGACCTGCAGAGCGTGCAGTAGAAAGGTTCATGAAATTTACACAGGCAATCAGCAGTATAAAAAGCGCAATAACAACAAAAATATAAACATACTCACTGTTTCCGGAGGGTTCTATCTCGTTTGTTAAAGTAGAATATAGATGAATTCTAGTGAGCGGGATAGAACTGTATTTGAACAAATCTCGTTTTTTTTCCAGATCGTCAAAGCTGCTGTGGAATGTATTTTGGAGTTGAGGTTCTACGTATTTTTTTGCGATCTCTTTTAAATAGCCATCAAGAGTTTGCTCATTTGTTCCTGGCGCAACAAGTACATAGGTTGAATAATTGTTGTTGAGCCAGAAATCAGATCGACTTTCTTCATCACCAACCATTGATCTGATAAAATTAAAGTGTAAATGAGATTGTTTGGGTGTGTTCTGAATTACACCGGTGATGGTATAGGGGGTGGAATTGTCAACCTTAAGCGTTTTACCAACAACATCAATACTGTTGAAATATTTTTTTGCTATGGATTCTGAAATGACCATGGTGTTAGGTTGGTTTAATGCAGTTTTTGGATCCCCAGAAAGCATTGGAAGGGTAAAAACGCTAAACACACTTGGATCTGCAAAGAAAGCATTATGCTCGACCAGCGTTTGATTGTCTTTTTTTACAAGCATGTCTCCGCCGCCCCGAATTCGAACGGTTTGTTCAATCTTTGGATAGTCTTTGGCTAACGCATCGGCCATAGGAGCTGGCGTAACATGATGTTTGAAATCACTTCCGTTCAAACGAATGTCTGTGTTGACACGATAAATCCGATCAGCTTTTGCATTAAATCGATCGTAACTCAACTCATCCAGAACAAATAAAGTAATCATCAGGCAAGTGGCCAAACCAATCGCCAACCCAACGATGTTGATGGCCGCATATCCCTTGCTTTTCCAAAGGTTTCTAAATGCGATTTTTATGTAGTTCTTAATCATTTTTGTAGGAGTTAGGTAGTAGGTTTGAGGAGTAAGGGATCAAAGAGCAAAAATTGAGGGCAATGTATTGCTGATATCCGACCTCTCATTACTCGCTTCTTAAACTTTTAACTGGATTTGCCAATGCGGCTTTTATGGCTTGAAAACTTACCGTAATCAAAGTTATCGCTAAAGCCCCTACACCTGAAAAAATAAAAATCCAAAATGAAATGGTGGTTCTATACTGGTATTGGTTTAACCAATGGTTTAAATAATACCATGCAAGCGGAATGGCTATAAAACACGAAATAAAAACCAGTAAGGCAAATTCTTTAGACAACATTTGCCAAAGATTAAAAACGCTTGCACCCAATACTTTACGAACACCGATTTCTTTTTTTCGCTGTTCTGCAACAAAAGACGCCAAACCAAAAAGGCCTAAGCATGAGATGAACACTGCAAGGATGGTAAAAAAAGCAGCTAGCTTGCCTACACGCTGTTCATCTGAAAACTTCTTGGCATAATCATCATCATTAAATGTGTAATCGAACGGCGCGCTAGGATTGAATTTTTTGAAAACGAGTGCTATCTTGCTTAACGCATCTTGCATAGGCAGCCCCTGTTTTATTGCCACCGTAATTGTACCAGTATTAGACGGATCAAACATAAAAACGGTTGGCGTTACAGGTTTATAAGGCGATTCCATAATCATGTCTTTTATTACACCAACTACATGATAATTTCTATCGTTGAACTGAATGGTTTGTCCCACAATGTTCTTTTTCATGCCTACTTGTTTTACGGCAGTTTCATTTAATATCATTGCCAAACTGTCTGTGGCAAAGTCTTTAGAAAAATCTCGTCCGTCTTTAATTTTCCAACCAATGGTTTTACCAAAATCCTTAGTTACCCAGATGGTTCCAAAAGCGGGAAGTGTGTTAGGATCTTTTTCCTGCCAATTAAAACCAATCTGATTAGACTGAAGTTCGGTTGTAGAACTAGAAGATTGAGCCATATTGTCTACTACACCTGTAGCCAAAAGCTCCTCACGAAGTGCATCATAATGACCAAATAAATCTGGCGTCTTCATTTCTATGGTGATGAGGCCTTCGCTTTTATAGTTTACAGGTCTATTTTTTGCAAACTGAATTTGTTTGAAAACAATAATGGTTCCGATAATTAAAGCAATAGAAAACGTAAATTGTATGACAACTAGAATTTTCCTCGGTAAAGCAGCAAATTTTCCGACAAGAAAAGTTCCCTTCAAAACTTTTATAGGCTCGAATTTGGAAAGGTAAAAAGCAGGATAGCTTCCAGAAATAATCCCAATAGTAAGAGTGAATGCAAGCGCGAACAACCAAAAAACTGGGTTGGACCAAGGTACTCCTAAGTTTTTATCGGCTAGCTTATTAAACAAAGGCAACAGCGCGAGCACCAATAAGACAGAAAATATAAAGGATACAAATGCAACCAACACAGATTCGCTCAAAAATTGCGCAATTAATTGACTGCGAACGGATCCTACTGTTTTTCGAATGCCAACTTCTTTTGCTCGTTTTTCACTTCGGGCGGTAGATAGATTCATGAAATTGATGCAGGCAAGCAGCAACACAAATACCCCAATAATAAGAAATAACCAAATAAATTGTATGCGGCCCCCGTCAGGTTTTCCATTCTTAAAATTGCTATACAGCCGCCAATTATCCATCGGAAAAACTACGGCTTGTTCCCTTCCATCAGTCGAAGCAACCTTATGAGCCATTACAATGTTTTTTAATTTATCGGTTTCGGCTGCCATATCAACATGGTCGGCCATCTCTACGTAAGCTTGCCAAGAATGATTGTTCCATTGAGTAGCAGCGTCTTTTAACCAGGCCTGTGTAGTGATGTATTTTTGCCAAGGAAGTAAAAGTTTCACGTCATTTAAACTTGTATTATTTGGGAGATCTTCATAAACACCAGATACTTTGTAGCTGTCTTTATTGTTGAGTTTAATCATTTTATTCAGCGGATCTATATCGCCAAACAACTTGTTAGCCAGTGAAACACTTAGGAGAATAGAGGAGGGATCAGTTAATACGTTCAAGTTTCCCTGTCGCATTTTTAGTGAAAACATAGTAGGGAAGTTGGCTTCAACCCACATTCCACGTTCGGTAATTTTTTTCTCTCCCGCAGACAATACATGGCTAAAATTCCAAGAAGCCATGGATACATTTTTAAAGTCAGCGCCATATTTATTTCGCAATTCATTTCCAATAGGCATGGATACTGCTTGAGAAGTGACCATTTCATTCTTGTCGTTGATAAATGTGGTCATCACTTGCGCAAGCGCTACATGGTTTTTATGGTATTGATTGAAGGTTACTTCATCCCAAATCCAAAAAGCAATTAACATGGCTACCGCCATACCGGTGGCTAGGCCAAGGATATTTATCAAAGAATAGAACTTACTCTTAATAAGGTTTCGCCAGGCAATTTTAAAATAGTTCTTTAGCATGTTGTTAGGTCTTAGTATTTAGGTATTAGGTGTTGGGTGTTAGGGTGAAGAATGGGGAGCAAAGGCCGCATTTTTGATAAATAATTCCTGATATCCGAGGTTTGATCGCTGATTCTGATTTTTCTTCCATTTTACTTTTATTTTGTAACTCCCAGTATTTAAAACCCGATACCTACCGCATCAAATCTATCTTCACTCCGTTCTTAAACTCGTTACCGGATTCGCTAATGCAGCTTGCACAGCTTTAAAAGAAACTGTTATAAGTGCAATCCCGAAGGTTATTAGCGCCGCTAGTCCAAAAATCCACCAACTTAAAGGGGTTTTATAGGCAAAGCTTTGCAGCCAGTTATTCATCGCCCAGTAACCTACGGGCAGGGCAATACAAGTGGCAATTAAAACGGGCTTTAATAAATCTTGAGATAGCAGAAGTATGATTTCTTTGATTGAAGCGCCCAATACTTTTCTTACGCCAATCTCCTTAAAGCGTTTTGTTGCCGTGAACGAGGCAAGCCCAAATAAACCAAGGCACGCAACAAAAATAGCTAGACAAGCAAATACGGTTAAAATGGTTTGCTGGTGGAGGTCTTTCTTATATAACTGGTCGAATTGCTGATCTAGAAAACGATACTCAAATGGATATGCAGGTGCAACGTTTTTGTATGCATTTTGCACGAGTTCTACACCTGCTTGGAGATTGGCTGCTTTTAGCTTTATCAGGGCAACTCGTATATCTGGGTTGGGAGAAATTACCAATGGTTCGATGTCGCTTTTTAAAGATTGAAAATTGAAATCGGCCAAAACGCCAATTATTCTACGCCTGTTACTGTCTCTTAGAGTGTTTTGTATCCATTTACCTACTGCTTGATCAGGTGACCATCCCAAGTTTTTTGCGAACGTTTTATTTATAAGCACGGCATCTGTGGTATCGGTGGGAAAGGCCGATGAAAAATCTCTACCGGCAATTACTTTCAAACCCAGGGTCTTTACGAATTCAAAATCGGCAAACTCGCTGCGCGAATTCCATTTATCTGCATGACCCTCAATATCAAACATTTGTCCATCAAAATAGCCGCCAGGTTCTCCAGACATTATAGAGACGGATTGCACAGCACTCTGATTCTGTAAAGACGATTTAAATGTAGCGACGTTTCTATAGATGTTGTCATTATCAATCGGTACGATAATCGTTTGCTCTTGACTGTATCCAAGTTGTTTATTCTTTAGAAAATTCATTTGTTTGGTGATTATTACCGTACCTATAATTAAGAATACAGAGATGCTAAACTGTACAATCACCAATAAATGCCTTAAGGCAGTACCGCTTTTTCCTGGCTGAAATTTACCTTTGAGCGCCTGAATAGGCGAAAATTTTGATAGAAAAAACGCCGGATAACTTCCAGCTAAAAATCCCACAGTGATAATTATGCCGGCAAGAAACAACCATATCCACAGCCCATTCCAAGTGATCGCCAAGGAATAGCCGAGCAGCTGGTTAAACCAAGGCATCGCCAAGAAAAATATGGCAATGGCTAGTACGCAAGATATGACGGTAAGCATAACAGATTCACCAATAAATTGAAACACAAGATTATTGCGCAATGCGCCCAATACTTTCCGCAAGCCAACCTCTTTTGACCGTTCTACAGCGCGTATGGTAGAGAGATTCATGAAATTGATACAGGCAATTAGCAAAATCAAAACAGCAATAGATAGAAATATATGGACCACCATTTTATCGCCATGTTTCACCCCATCAGAGGCGACATTTTCAAAATAAATGTCTTTCAGTGGTGTAAGAGATAAATTAAAGTGAAAACCAAATTTCTTCATGTCGGCGCCCATATATTTTTGCATAAAAGCTGGTAATTGTTTTTCAATTTGCGCTCGTTTTGCCTGTGGAGATAATTCTATATAAGTGTAAAGTCCATTGTTGATCCAAGTCGTCATCCAACTGCGATTTTTATAGTTATCAAGTGGTACAACGATGTCGAACTCCAGGTGAGTGTTGGGAGGAACATTTTTTGCAATACCTGCAACCTTCAAAGGAAGTTGTTTGTCTAGCATGATTACTTTACCCATGGCGTTATCGATGCTTCCGAAGTATTTTTTTGCTGTCGTTTCAGTCAATACCACATTTCCCGGATCTTTTAAAACAGTTGCAGGATTACCTCTTATTAACGGGAAAGAAAATAGCTCAAAAAAACCTGGATCTGTGTCTAATACCTTTTTTTCATTAAACGAATTATTGGAAGTCGTAACGAGATTACTGGTAGGATTTACACGAACTACTTTTAACATTTGGCCTTTAAAATCGTTTAGTAAGGCTGGTGCATAGGGTCCTGATAAGTATGGAACAGTTTTTATTTCCCCCTGATTCTCTATACCTCTCATTACCCGATAAATCCTGTCGCCGTTTTTATGAAAGTTATCGAAGCTATATTCATTCAGGATAAACAAAAATATCATCATGCATACAGCGATGCCAATGCTTAACCCAAGAATGTTGATTAGTGAAAAAATTTTATTTTTCACTAAGTTCCGCCAAGCAATTTTTATGTAGTTTTTGAGCATTTTGTTGGGTGTTAGGTTTGAGGAAAAAAGACCAAGGATCAAAGATTAATTATAAAGTATCTAGGTGAGTTATTTATTTTAATTTACTGATTTCTGACTGTAGATAAATGGCTGCTGATTTCTGATTTTTCTTTTCATTTTTATTTTGTATCTAAACCTAATGCCTATCACCTCAAGCCTGTCTTCACTCCGTTCTTAAGCTCTTTACCGGATTGGCCAATGCGGCTTTTATCGCTTGGAAGCTAACGGTTACTAGCGTAATTAGCATGGCGAGTAACGCCGATAAAGCAAAGACATCTACTCCAATACTTATTCGATAATTATAATTCATCAACCAACCATGTAAAAAATAATAGGCAATAGGGGAGGCTAGAATACAGCTTAAAAAAACAAGCACAATAAAATCTTTCGACAACAAGAACCAAACCTGAGAAACGGAAGCTCCAAGTACTTTGCGTATCCCGATTTCCTTTTTGCGTTGCTCGGCTACGTAAGCGGCCAATCCAAAAAGACCTAGGCAAGAAATAAATATGGCGAGTCCGGCAAATAATCCCGATAGCTTTCCAATGAGTGTTTCTAGTTTAAATTTTGCAGCATAGTTTTCATCTACAAAAGAATATTCAAATGGAAAAGCTGGGTTATATTTGTTAAATATGCTATTTAACTGAGCTAGGGCACTTTTTGTGTCTATCTTTGGGCTGAGTTTGTACAACAAAATGTCTTGCGATTCTGCAGTGCAGTAGAACATTGTTGGATCTGGAGCTTTAAAGGGCGAAATCATCAGGGCATCTTTCACTACACCGGTAATGGTATATTCTCTGTTGCGAAACTTAATTTTTTGGTTAATTGGATCCTTTATTCTCAATCTTTTAATCGCGGTCTCGTTAAAAATTACACTTGTAGAATCATGGCTGCCTGAAAAATTGCTGCCTTCTTTCATCGTCATTCCAACTGTTTTAAAGTAGTCATCCGACACATAAACGCCTCCCATTTCTACCGTTTCGCCGGCTTTTTTTCCCGGCCAATAATCTACATCTGCGTGTCCGTTTACATCTGTTGCAGGACTAGATGCTGTAGTTACGGATTCGGCTATGCCTTTTTCAAGCAGTTCATTTTTAAGAGCAGCATAGTTTTTGGTAAGTCCATCGCTCATGTTTGTCGACATTAATCTATTTAAGTTGTAACCTAGCGGTCTGTCTTTTGCATAATTTACTTGCTGATAAATGATAACTGTACTTATAATTAATGCGATGGAACAGCTAAATTGGACAACTACTAAAGTCTGCCTAAAAAGCGAAGAAGATTTTCCATTTTTTCCTTTCAACACTTTTACAGGATTGAACGAGGAAAGATAAAAAGCAGGTTTGCGTCCGGCAAGTAACGCGGTAATTAGTATACATCCAAGCATCGACAGCCAAAATAGACCACTTGCATACGGAATGGCTAAATGTGTCTCTGTAAGCGTGTTAAAGCTTGGTAAGGCGAGTTGCACAAGTATTATCGAAAATATAAATGAAATTACGGTAAGCAATAATGCTTCCGTCAGGAATTGTATAATGAGGTCTGACCGCTGGGATCCAATCGCTTTTCTGACGCCGACCTCTTTCGCTCGTTTTTCTGATCTTGCAGTAGTTAGGTTGATAAAATTGATACAAGCAATGATCAGCACCAGTATACCGATGATAGAAAACATATGTACGTATTCTAAAAAGCCAGCTGTGTCTTTTCCATTCACATAATTTGAATACAAATGCCAGCGCTCCATGAGTTGTAACGTCACATAAGAGTTCATGGCGTTTAAGTTTCCTGTCTCGGTATGTTCTATAGTCCTTATTTTAGAGGCGAGCTGCGTGTAAGAAATTCCAGGTTTCAGTTTTACAAAAATTTGGAGGTTATTATTTCCATAAGTGCGCTCTCCATCTATTTTAGTCTGTGGGTTAACTTGATGAACATAAGTGATCGGAACCACGAAGTTAAAGTTTACCGTGGCATTGTCTGGTACATCCTTTATTACGCCTGTCACTTTTAGGTTATTGGCATTATCAAAACGAACCATCTTATTTATCGGATTATCATTGCCAAAAAGTGCCTTGGCCATCGTTTCGGTAAGCACTATTGAGTAAGCGTCCATAAATGCAGCGCTAGCACTGCCCTTTATGAACGAATGTTGAAATATTTTGAAAAAATCGATGCCAGCTATTGCGCCGCTTCGGTAGAATTTTTTGTCGCCAACCATTAAACCATGTTCGCCCATCCAATCAGATTCTGCCACGTTAGCTATTTCTGGTATTTGAGTTCTCATCGCTTCGGCAAGTTTTAACGAGGTGGTTTGGAAAGTTAGCGTGTCGCCATTGCTATTGAAGTTTCGTTGTACGCGATAAACAGATTGGTAGTTTGGCAGAAATTTATCAAAGGAATATTGGTAGTGAATCCAAAGTCCAATCAACAAAGCAACAGCCATACCGGTAGCTAGCCCTAAAATATTCAAGGCGCTGTAGCCGAAAGTTTTAGCGATATTTCTCCAAGCAGTTTTGAGATAGTTCTTAATCATTTGGTAGGTGTTATGAAGTGGGTGTAAGGGAAAAGGAAATAGATGTTGGGTTGGATAATATGCACAAATACATTATTTCTAATGAATAATTACTGATTGTTAACTGCTGATGACTGACCTCCATTTTTCTGAATTATTTTATTTTTCGACTCCTGCTATCTAAAACCCGATACCTTATCGCCTCAATTGTATTTTTATTCCGTCCTCAAACTTTTAACTGGATTTGCCAATGCCGCTTTGATGGCTTGGAAACTAACGGTTGCAAACGCAATAAGCATTGCCAGCATTCCAGCCAGAGGAAAAACCCACCATTGTATTGTTATTCGATAGGCAAAGCTTTGCAGCCATTTGTTCATCACCCACCAAGCAATTGGCGAGGCAATCAAAAAAGCAATCAGTACCGATTTTAAGAAGTTCGTAGTCAATAAGGAAGTAACTCCATACACACTCGCACCCAAAACCTTCCTTATGCCAATTTCTTTTTTACGCTGTTCTGCTGTGAATGCTGCCAAACCAAATAGTCCCAAGCAGGCAACAAAAATTGCAACAACAGAGAAAACTATGGTGGTATTTGCTGTATTTTGCTCTGCTATGTATAAGTTCTGTACGTGCCGGTCTAAAAATTGATAATCGAAAGCAGTATTGGGTAGATCCATTTTAAATACCCTTTGCAATTGATCCAAAAGTTGAGGTAAATCTGTGGTGTTGTAACGAACCAGCAAAGATCTAAAACCTTCAGGACCGTTATTCATCGTGTAGTAAACATAACCGCCTATTTCATCTTTTAACGAATGAAAATTAAAGTTTTTCATTACGCCTACCACGATTGACTTATTGACAAGTTCTGTATCTATGTATTTTCCAATGGCGTCTGCTGGCGTTTTGAATCCCAAATACTTTGCTACCTGTTCGTTAATCAAAGTATAACAAGTAGTGTCTCCTTTGGCGATGTAATTTGGGAGGTTTTTGCCAGCCAGCAATTTCAACTGCATTGTTTGCAATATGGAGCCATCCGTTCTACAGCTTTTCACCGGCATTCCTTCTTTATCAGTCGCTATTTTTCTTACCGAACGTCCGCTTTCTACATCACCTGGAATAGATTGAACTGCCGATACATTTAATACATTTACAAGGTCTTTTATAGCCGCAGTCGCGTGCTCAACTTGGAGCTTTGTTTGCGCAGATTTTACAGAAAGCGCAATTACGCCTTTTGGATTGTAGCCCAGATCTTTAGTCTTAATAAACTGCATTTGTTGGAGAATTATCGTCACGGCGATAATTAATACGATTGATGCACCGAACTGAAAAATAACCAACGATTTACGGATCAGGTTAGCAAATCCGTGCCTATCTTTAAATTTATTTACCAATATTAGGGGTGATACGTTTGCCATTGAAATAGCAGGATAACTTCCTGCAACTATTGTGACTATCAGCCAAATAATAATTAAACTGACGATTATCTGGCCAGTATATAAACTTGAAAAATCTAATGGATTTCCTGTGATGGACCTAAATATGGGTAACGCTAAGAAAGAAAGACCATATCCAATTGTAATGGCAAGAAACGTCAATAAGCCAGTCTCTAGATAAAAAAGGAAAATCATCTGTTTTTTGTTGGCTCCCAAAACCTTATTCATTCCTATTCCTTTGGCTCTTTTATGCGAATGGGCAGTAGAAAGATTCATGTAATTGATGCAGGCGATTAAAAGTACCAAAAGGCCAAGAAAGAGTAAGCTTTTTACAGTCGTTATGTTGCCTTGTCTTGAACTATATCCATCTCTTAAATCTGACGAATATAAATGGACCGATGATAGAGGTTGGAGTAGAAATTTATTAAAGAACTTATTATCCTTCTTTACATATTTATCGATAAGAGCTGTGGCTTTTAACTGAACGTCGGATACGTTTGCGTGTGGCTGCAACATTATGTAAGTTTCATAACTAGCGTTGCTCCAATACACATTTTTACCCATCCAAGAATCTAAGATGTTATAAATCATGTCGCAGTCTATCACGCTATTTTTTGGTAAATCTTGATAGATTCCAGATACATATAAGCTATCGCGACTATTTACAATGATCCTCTTGCCAACGGCCTTAGCATTGCCAAAAAATCTCTTTTTAGCAGATTGAGAAAGCACAACCGAGTGAGGGTCTGAGAAAGCATTTGTTGCATTTCCTTCTAAAAATTGGATGTCGAACATTTTAAAAAAAGATGAATCGACTAGATAAAGACCATTTTCTAAAAAGTTTTTTTCTCCGATTTTTAAGGAGGCTGTAGACCCAAAATCATCTTTAATTAACCGAGTGGACATTCTAACCTCGGGAATATTTTGGACCATAGCTGGACCCACGGAATTTGGAAGCTCAGACCATTTTTCAAAATTGTAATCTGCTGTGGTCTGCATATTTACTCGGTAAATATCTTCGGAATTTTTATACATCTTATCAAAACTCCACTCGCTAAGAACAAAAGCGAAAAGAATTAGGCAAACGGAAATACCAATGGCCAGCCCAACAATGTTTAGGACTGTAAAAAGTTTATTTCCACGTAAACTTCTAAAGGCAGTTTTAAAGTAGTTTTTAAACATTGTTATTAGGTGATAGCTCTTATGTTGCGTGTTATGGGTTAAATGTTGCGAGGCTTGTGCGCCAATGGTAACTCACAAATGGTGTACTTACAGTTCGTAACTGATAACTGATTTCTGATCTCTGACCTCCGATTTCTGACATCTCATTACTCTGTCCTCAAACTCTTTATAGGATTTGCCAGTGCTGCTTTTATCGCTTGAAAACTTACGGTTCCAAAAGCGATAAGGAGGGCGACCGCCGCCGTAAACACAAAAACATACCAATTTATGTTGATTCTATATTCATAATCTAGCAGCCAATTGTGCATAAACCAGTAAGCTATAGGGAATGCAATAAAGCAGGCGATAAATACCAGTTTTAAGAATTCTTTAGACAAAAGTTGGGTGATGGAACTGACCGAAGCGCCCAGCACCTTTCTTATGCCAATTTCCTTCCTTTTCTGTTCTGCAACGAATGCCGATAGACCGAATAATCCCAGACAAGAGATAAAAATTGTCAATCCACCAAAAATGCCTGCGAGTACTCCCACAAATTTTTGCTGTTTAAATTTACTTTCAAAATCCTGATCGATAAAATGATAATCTAAAGATGTTGAAGGATCGAACTTTTTAAATACAGAGGTAATACTGGCAAGCACAGTTTCTGTATTTTGAGTGGGTTTTAGTTTTAGAAAGACGGTATTTGCGTATTTTGGAAAATGATAAAAGATCAGAGGTGCGGGAATGTTTGCACTCATATCATTGTAGACAAAGTCTTTTGTGATACCAATAATAGTCATGGGCGCTTGCACGCCACCTCGTCTAAGTTGCCCGCCAACCACACCTTCTTTTCCCATCTTTTTTGCAAATGCCTGATTGATAATTACGTTCATAGAATCAGTTTCTACAGAACTGGAGAAGCCGCGCCCATCCGCTAAGCTAATGTCAAAAGTTTTAAAATAGTCGTCGTCGGTTTGTACGGTAGTAATGAGCAAGTCTTCAACATCAGTTTTTCCGTTCCAAGTGTAACCGCCACCATTAAAGTACATACTCAACGGAGAATTAGATCCTACTGAGGCAGACTCAACAACACCTGTAGCTAACAATTCTTGCTTTAATGATGGCAAATTATTTTTCTGCACTGCGCTCAAATCTGTATAAAGCACATTGTTTTTATTGAATCCAAGATTGCGACTTTTAGTGTGTTGAATCTGTTGGTAGATCAAAACAACAGCGATTATAATGACCGCCGAGACGGTGAATTGAATGACCACAAGAATCTGTCGAATAAAGCCGGTAGCTCTTCCACCACCATAAATTTGATTTTTAAGGGCATTCCCAAGTTTAAAAGAGGAAAGGTATACTGCGGGATAGCTGCCCGCAAGCAAACCACAAATTAGGCCTACACCAACTATAAATAAAAGGTGTAAAGGCTCTAAAATATTTAAATGAAGGTCCACCCCAATAAGGGTGTTAAATGACGACAGTAAACAGGCTATAATTAGGGTTGCCACCATGGTAGCCAAATACGCGATCATTAAAGATTCTAAAAGAAATCTTGCAATGAGCATGCTTTTTGGAGAACCTAGCACTTTTCGCATGCCAATTTCTTTCACCCTTTTTCCACTTCTAGCTGTGGAAAGATTCATAAAGTTGATGCAAGCAATTAGCAGAATTATAAGTGCGACGGAACTAAACATCTTGATGTATTCAATTCTACCTTTATTTGTTTCTCGTCCATTTACAAATTGCCCATAAAGCGCCATTCTGCTCATAGGATAAAGAGAAAGCACGTTGTTTGATTCTGCGTTGTGTTTTTTAACCAACATTGATACTTTTTTGTTCAGCGATTGCAGGTCTGTATTTGGAGCAAGCTGAACCCAGGTATTTGTCCAGTTGTTTCCCCAAGCGTCTCCTTGTTTATTTTGCGCATAAAATACCTCGTAAGGAAGCAAAAAATCTACATTATAAAAGGAATTGTTTTCAGGCACATCTGCATAAATTGCAGATACTTTGTAGAGATTGGTATCAATTTTTAAAGTCTTTCCAATGGCATTTTCCGTACGGAAAAAACGTCTTGCCAGAGATTGGGAAATTGCCACCTGAGAAATGTCGCTCAAAGCTGTCGAAAGGTTTCCGGTTATAATTTTTAAATTAAACATTTTTAGAAATGATCCATCTACAAAAGCACCTGCTTGACTAATACTCTTATGATCGAGCGAAATCGTGCTTTTCACGTCGTTGAATCGAGATGCATCCTCAACCTGCGGAAAATCTGTCTTAAGAGTTTGCTTGGCCTGAAAAGGCGTTGCAGAAAAAGTGTAGGTATCAGCTCCGTAAGTCTGCGTGTTTTTTACATTGTAGATATTGCTTAGGTTGGATATATTGTCGTTAAATTTCACATAATATTCTACCCATAGAAATATAAAAGCAGCGCACGCAATTCCTACTGCCAGACCAGCAATATTTAAAATACTGAAAGTTGAATTTCGTTTCAGGTTTCTACATGCGATTTTGAAATAATTCTTAAACATTTTGCAGGTGTTATTTAATGGTATAGTTTAAAGATTATGGGTTACGAGTTTAAGGTAGCAGGCTTGGGCGCTATCGGTAATTGATAACGCATATGTCATTGAAGGCATCTCATATCCAAATTCTGACATCCAACTGCTACACTAAAATATTCTCCGTTACGCTCTGCCCATCGAGCATTCTAATAATCCTATGACTATATTTTGCATCATGCTCGCTGTGGGTTACCATTATCACAGTAGTGCCTTGCTCATTCAAGTCTGTTAGCATTTGCATTACTTCATTTCCGTTGCTACTATCCAAGTTTCCAGTAGGCTCATCGGCAAGAATTAATTTTGGATGATTTACAACAGCTCGGGCAACGGCAACGCGTTGTTGCTGCCCACCGCTAAGCTGCTGCGGAAAATGGTTTCTCCTGTGCATAATCTGCATCTTATCAAGTACCTCTTCTACACGTTTTTTGCGTTCGGCTGCAGGAACTTTGGTGTAAATAAGGGGTAATTCTACGTTTTCAAAAACGGTCAGCTCGTCGATCAGGTTAAAGCTTTGGAATACAAAACCAATATTGTGCTTGCGCAAGTTTGCTCTTTGACGTTCATTATAGCCTGCCACTTCTTCTCCATTAAATAGAAAGCTTCCTCCATCTGGGTCGTCTAATAAACCGACGATGTTTAGCAGGGTAGATTTTCCGCAACCCGATGGACCCATTACAGCCACAAATTCGCCTTCGCGAACGGAGAAAGAAAGTTTGTTTAATGCAACCGTTTCCACTTCTTCGGTACGGTAATTTTTTTCCAGATTGGTAATTTTGATCATGGTGCGAGTTATGAGTTATCAGATGTCAGTTATCAGATATTTGCAGGATTGTCAAATCCTTTTAATATTTCTAATTTTATTTTATGAAAAATTTCAAACAATTATTATTCTGGCAAAAAAGCCATTTGGTTACTTTAAAAATCTATTCGATTACAAAAGCCTCTTTTCCAAAAGAGGAAGTATATGGTTTAGTTTCTCAAATGAGACGGTCAAATTCTTCAGTGCCCACCAATATTGCAGCGGGTTGTGGTCGTACAAGTAACGCGGAACTCAAGCGTTTTTTGACTATTGCTACAGGCTCTTGCTCTGAACTTGAATACCAACTATTATTATCTAAAGATTTATCGTATATCTCAGGTGAGGATTATTTAAAACTAAGTGATGACGTTATTGAAATTAAAAAAATGATTTATTCATACATGTCCACGTTGTAATGCAACTGAAAATAGTTGACATCTGCTTTCTGATAACCGACTACCTCTTTAAAATAAGCTCCTGCATATCTCCATAATTTTCATAACTATTTGTAATCACTTTATCTCCAGGTTTTAAACCTTGTAAAACTTCATAATAATCGGGGTTTTGGCGGCCAAGCTGAATGTCTACCTTGTAGGCAACAGAACCATTTTCGCCAACCTTAAAAATCCAATTGCCGCCGGTTTGCTGATAGAATCCCCCTTTCGGCAATAAAATGGCTTGAGTTTCATCACTTAAAGTGAGATGTATTTGTAAAGTTTGGCCGCGGCGGATGTTTGCCGGCGCTTTGCCTACAAACTCCATATCAACCTGGAAACGACCATTAGTCACTTGAGTATAAACCTTTTTAATTACTAATGGATAGTTTTTTCCGGCAACATCTGCATCCCCTTTAAGGCCGTTAAAAATTCTACTGATATAATGTTCATCTACGTCAACCCGAACTTTAAAGCCACTCATTACGTCCAATTGTCCCAAACGCTGACCTTTATTTTTGCTTTCGCCAATTTCTGCATCCAAAGAGGTTAATTGACCATCTACCGGCGCCCGTACCACCAAATCACCTACCTTTTTACGCATCAGCGCCAGCGTTTTTTTCATCTGACTATAAGATTCCCCCATTTGAGTTGCCTGCAACGACATCGAAGTCGCATCCGTTTTCATAACGTCTTTGGTAAGCTGCTTCCGCTTGGTTTGATAATCGTAAAGGTTTTTGCTGCTGTTAAATTCTTGGGTACTGATTACTTTTTGAGCAAACAATTTTTTGTTCATGTTGTATACCCTTGCCGCTTCCTTTAAAGCAACGTCGACGTCTGCATCTTGGTTTTGTCTGCTGATGGAGTTTTGCTCAGAATTATTTTTACTGATCTGCATCTGAGTAAGCACATTAAAAACCTGTGTTTCTTGGTTCGCCAATTGAAGCTCAAGATCGGTGTTCGAAAGTCTTAAAATTGGCTGTCCTTTCGTCATCATGGCGCCGTCTTCTACAAATTTTTCTTCCACACGACCACCTTCCATAGCATCTAAATAGATGGTTGTTTGTGGCATCACTACTCCGTTAACAGGAATAAACTCTTGAAAACTACCTTTTTTAATCTCACTTACCGTTAGGCGCTCTGTATCTACGTTAAGTTTCGATTTCCCCGAGGTGAAATAGATGCTGCCGAAAACCAACGACACAATTGCAGCAATGCCCACAATGGTTAAGATCCTTTTTCGGCTCCACTTTTTCTTTTCTAACTGTCTATCCATGTATCTATAAATCTGAGGCAGAATGCGCGGTTAACGCGCTATTCAAGCGTTCCGTTGTTTGGGTTAAAAATCTTACTTCTTTATTAGTCAATACTGTGCCAACGAGTTAATTAATTGATTTATTGATATTTATGTTGTTTTATGTTTATACAAGTGTTCGGTTATGATACACCGAGCGTTCGGTAATGATACAGATTTTTTGAGAAGTTTAATTGTGTGAGTTTGACGTTTGTTTTTAACTTGCGGTGATCAATTTGAATTTGATATATTAAGGAATACTTGTAAGTATTGGCTGCCGGTTTTGCGAACGAAGGTGGAGATATTTGCTTTGAAATACAAAATTTACCTCTCTACTGATTGAACATATTGAGACTTTAGATTTTTGCTATCCCGGTTTCCTAAAATGCCTTTCAACTGTTACCTAATCACTATTACTTTTATCCCATGACCTTAAAAAACGCAAAAATATTAGTTGTAGATGATGATACAGATGTTTTGACGGCGGTTAGGTTGTTGTTAAAAACGGAAGTAAATGAGGTGGTGACGGAAAAAAATCCGGAGAATATGTTGCAGTTGCTAAGCAGAACTCGTTTTGATCTGGTATTGTTGGATATGAACTTTAACAGCAGCATCAATACAGGAAATGAAGGACTTTTTTGGTTAAAGAAAATTAAAGCAACCAAACCTGATATTGCTGTGGTGATGATTACCGCTTATGGAGAGATAGACCTTGCTGTGAGGTCCTTAAAGGAAGGAGCAGCAGATTTTATGATTAAACCTTGGAACAACCAAAAGTTGTTGGGGTTGATAAATGAAGCGCTTTCAGGCAAGAAAAAATCGCCTGAAAATAAAAATTCGGAGCAAGCAAAAAATTCTGGCGGACAACAAATGCTAGGAGATAGCGAAGCAATGAAAGATGTTTTCTTAAAGATCGAAAAAATTGCGCCGACAGATGCAAATGTTTTAATACTGGGCGAAAATGGAACAGGAAAGGATTTAATTGCACAATCCATCCATCATAAATCGCTTAGAAAAGACAAGCCTTTTATAAAAGTTGATGCAGGTGCGTTGACTGAATCGCTCTTTGAAAGTGAATTATTCGGGCATAAAAAAGGCGCATTTACTGATGCTCGGGCAGATCGTATGGGAAGATTTGAAGCTGCAAACGGAGGGACAATATTTTTAGATGAGATAGGAAATATCTCACTGCACCAACAAGTCAAGCTGCTATCGGTTTTGCAGAATCGGCAGGTAATGAGGTTGGGAAGTAACGAACAGATTCCAATAGATATTAGGTTAATTTGCGCCACTAATATGCCTTTGCAGGAGTTGGCTGATGAATTTAAGTTCCGTAAAGATTTAATTTACAGAATAAATACCGTAGAACTTATGGTGCCTCCATTGCGAAATCGTAAGCAAGATATTATGTTACTGAGCAATCACTATGCGGACATTTATGGTAAAAAATATCTAAAATCTAAACTCAGCTTTGGCAAAAGTGCAGAAGACAAATTGATGGCGCACAGCTTTCCTGGAAATGTGCGCGAGTTGCAATATATTATAGAGAGAGCTGTAATTATGGCAGATGACAGCCGATTATCCGCAGAAGATTTAATCTTTTCACCCATTGAAAAGAAGGAAGAGATTGCCGAATCTAGCATGATGAAACTGAGTAACGTTGAGAAAATTACCATCATCAATGCGATAGAAAAACATCAAGGAAATATTACACAGGCTGCAAAAGAACTTGGTTTAACCAGAACAGCCCTTTACAGAAGGCTTAGTAAATATGATTTGTAAATGAAGTCTCATATCTCACACCTCATCTCTCAAATCTATTTTACATGATTAAAAACTACCAATGGTGGATATTAGTAAGGGTAATATTGCAGTTGCTTACGCTTTCTGCACTTGCTTATTTACTAGTTACGGGCAAATACATCTACCTAATTTTAGTGCTTCCTGTGCTTATTTTTCAACTCGTAGATATTTTCAACTTTCATTTGAAAGCGCAACGAGAGGTTGAACAATTTGTGGAAAGTGTGCATTATCGAGATTTTTCTAGATATTTTAATGTGAAGCAGGCACCTTCTGAGTTACAACCGCTAAGACAAGGTTTTAACGACATTAACAGTACTTTTAAAGTGATCAGTAGGGAGCGCGAAACTCAATTTGTATATCTTCAAAAAATACTAGAATTGGTAGACACTGGAATTTTGTCTTATAAAATCAGCTCTGGCGAGGTCGTCTGGTTAAATGAAACTTTAAAAAATTTGTTGGGTGTTCCCTACCTAAAAACGATCAGCTCTTTACAAAAAAGAGCTCCAGGCATTTTTGACGCATGCATCGCCATTAAAGCTGGCGAGCATAAAATTATTACCATTAGTAAAGAATCTTCGACCATTAAAGTGGTTATTGCGGCAACAGCATTTCAAACCGACGGAGAAGTTTTTAAATTGATTGCGTTTCAAAATGTAAATGAAGCTTTGGATGAAACTGAGGCAAATGCTTGGCAAAAGTTATTAAGTGTAATGACGCATGAGATTATGAATTCCATTGCGCCGATTTCTTCGCTTGCTTCCACGTTAAAACGTACCATTCAAGAAGCTTCTTTACATAAGCAAAATATAGATGGAAAGCTAGAAGATTTAGAATTAGGTATAGAGACCATTGAACGCAGAAGCAACGGCCTGCTGAAATTTGCCGAGACTTATAGAAATCTAAACAAGATAACTGAACCCAATACAAAAAAAATTAGGGTGTTAGATCTTTTTCAAAATTTAGAGGATTTGATGGAGCCAACTTTCCAGCAAAAATCTATTGAGTTGGACATTATTTTAAAAGATCCACAGATTGTAATAGACGCTGACATCCATTTAATTGAGCAGGTGCTTATTAACTTATTAGTCAACGCGGTTGAAGCCATTAAAGAAGTAGAAAATCCAAAAATTACGCTGTCCGCATATCATGAATCTAACAAAACGATTGTTAAAATTAGTGACAACGGCGGGGGAATTCTTCCAGAGATTATGGAACAAATTTTTATCCCGTTTTTTAGTACTCGAAAAACTGGTAGCGGTATTGGACTAAGTTTGAGCAAACAAATTATGTTGCTGCATAAAGGAAGCATCCAAGTAAAGAGTGAAATGGAAGTTGGAACGGCGTTTATGTTGGTTTTTTCAAAGAGTTTGGAGCAAAGATAAAGGCGCAAAGAACAAAGATTGGGTGTTCAAGTATCAAGCGCTCCAAGCTGTTACCTTGCGCGTTGCGGAGTTTAATTGAGGGGTATTTTCGAGTCCGTAAAGATTAAATTGGAAAAAATATCCAATCTTGATTATAAATCTCGGTTTGGTAGAACTTTGTAATCGCCCTGCGGAAGCTGTTGAATGACCGAATACCTACGACCTATTTTTCAAACCTACCTCACATCACCCATCCATCTTTTTAACAATGGAACCAATAAAAGTAATAAAATGCCGATGCCAGCGCTGTATAATGCAATCTGGTATAAAATGTCTGAGTAGTACGGTAGCGAGGTCACGGGATTATTTTGCGCAACCACACTTTTAGGTACACTCATCATAGCGCCTATTTTACCCGCTAAAAACTCTCCAATAGCGGTTGCAAAAAACCAGATGCCCATTACCATGCCCACAATATTTGCAGGAGATAATTTGGTAACCATAGATAAGCCGACTGGAGACAAGCACATTTCGCCACAAATGATAAAAAAATACCCCATTACGAAAGCGGTTAAGCTTATTAAGCCCGTTCCTAAACTTGCTTGGCAGCCAAGATAAAACACAAAAAAACCTACAGCAACAAACATAAACGAAAGCGCAAATTTTAGCGGCGTAGAAGGTTCTAATTTTCTCTTCGCTAGCCAAGGCCACAGCCAAGCAAAACAAAAACTTAACAGAACTACCCAAGCTGGTGGTAAGAAATTATTTACAGAAAGTGCTGGCAATTCGTATCCGAAAACTTTTAAATCGACGTTGCGTAACGCAAACAAATTTAAAGAACCTGCATTTTGCTCGTAAAAAGCCCAAAAAACGGTAGAAGAGGCGATTAAGATAAGTGCGGAGATTAACTTAAACCTTGCTAATTTTTCTAAAGTAAAAGCAATATACAAGAGGTAAGCGACAGAAAGCACAGCTAGTGAAAGCATAATTACTTCCATCGATTCGTAGAAGTTAAATAGGGTAACGATCAGCGGAAGCGCTAAAAACGTTGCTCCATAGATTAAGTATTCCACTTTGAGAAAGCCCAAAACTTTTTTGTTCAGCGCATTTGTAAGCGGCAATCCTTTGTCTTTTAAAGAGCTTTTTCCGAAATAAAAAACTACCATGCCCAACACCATAAATATTCCGGCGAGGCCGAAACCATAATGCCAATTAATTTTTTCGCCTACATAACCACAAAGTACGCCACCTAATGCCGCACCAATGTTTATGCCCATATAAAAAATAGAAAATGCGCTGTCTTTTCGTGGGTCGTTGTTGGCATATAATGTGCCTACCAAGCTAGAAATGTTTGGCTTAAAAAATCCATTTCCACAGATGATAAACGCCATTCCGTAAAAAAAGCTCCAATCTGATGGGATCGCCAACACAAAATGACCGATTACCATCATAAAACCGCCGAACATAATCGCTCTGCGGTAGCCAAGAAATTTATCTGCCAACATCCCGCCAAACATTGGCATGGTGTATACAAGTGCGGCATAAGCACCTAAAATGGCATAACCTTTTGGTTCATCAAAATTTAATTGAGTAACCATGTAGGTTAATAAAAGGGCCTTCATTCCATAAAAGGAGAATCTTTCCCACATCTCGGTAAAGAAAAGCAGGTACAATTGTCTGGGATGTTTTTGATCTAGCTGCGCTAAACTTTCAGGAGCGGACGACTCTGTTAAATTCATAATGAAGGCTATTTGCCCAATAAATTAATGAACGCCATGCATCAATCTTTTTATCATTGGGTTTAATAACATAATCAATAGGCCAATACCTATAGGGATCAAGGTAAAAATTAAAAAGAAAGTAGACATGGAATACGCGGCTGTAATTTTGTCTATCTGTCCGCCCATGGTACCTGCAATCTTGTTTCCAATGGCGATGGCCAAATACCAAATACCGAACATAATTCCGATCATGCGGCCTGGAACGAGTTTAGATACATAAGACAATCCTACTGGAGAGATAAACAGTTCGCCCATCGTATGGAAAAAATAAGCTAAAATTAGCCAAACCATACTCACCGACGCTACTTTGGCGCCAGAAGGAATGGCGCTTGAACCATATGCGAGCGCGGCGAATCCGATACCAAGTAAAATCATTCCAAATCCATTTTTCATGGTTGCGCTAGGATTATATTTACTTTCCCAGAGTTTAGAGACTAGCGGTGCAAAAGTGATGATGAAGAGCGAGTTCAAAACGCCAAACCAGGTAGCTGGTACTTCTGCTTTAACTTCTGCATATTGGTTTTTTAACATATAAATTACTAAGATCCAAATGAGTAAAAAACCTAAACCTAAAATAATATTGCCGATGGCGTAATTCTTAAAAGTTCTTTTAAATAAGCTTAGCAATACGTAAGTGATCAAAATTAGTGGCACAACGGTAATTAACGTATTTGCTATGTTGAAAATTATTTTTGCATCACCCTGCAAAATCCTTGCGGTATAATCTTTTGCAAAAATGGACATCGAACCACCGGCTTGTTCAAAGGCTGCCCAAAAGAAAATTTGTATTAGAGCCAAGATTATAACCACAGTCATACGGTCGCGAAGCAGAAACCCATATTGCAGCACGCGTTTTATGAGGATAAAAATAAACAGTGCAAGGGCCGTCAGAATTGCGAAATTACTACCATTTAGCCCGCCTACTGTGAAGTTAAATACGCCAGAGCCGGTTATTTTTGAGTAAGGATCGTTAATCACCCAAACCAATCCAACAATAGCTATAATGGCGATGACAATTAAATCTAAAGTAGAAAATGGATTCTTCTGATCGGGTCTTGAGGGTTGTTTTACTGCTTCGACTGTTTGTAAACCAGAAACTTCCTGTGCCATGTCTTGGGTTTCTTCGTCGTCTTCTTTGGTTGGCTTTAAGCCTATAGAGCCAAAAATATCTTTTGTAAAATAGAATTGTAGCATGCCAACAAACATAAAAACGCCAGCCAATCCAAATCCATAACTCCATCCCCAATCTTTATTTTCTCCTAAATATCCACAAAGTAGCATTCCTAAAAATGCGCCGGCATTTACGCCCATATAGAAAATAGTATAAGCACCATCTTTCTTTTTCTCATGCTTTTTATACATGTGTGATAAAATGGAAGTCATGTTTGGTTTGAAGAATCCGTTACCAATAACAAGCAAACATAAGCCTACGTAAAGAAAAGCGTGGTTTGCCTCAAAAGCCATCGAAAGATGACCGAGTGTCATAATAAACGCGCCGATAATTACTGCCCACCGGTAACCGATTAATTTATCGGCGATATAACCACCCAAAATGGGGGTGAGGTATGCCAAAGAAGTATAAGAACCATAAATGGCTAGTGCATATTCTCGCGGCCATCCCCAACCGGCGTTCTCGCCAATTAAGGAAGATGTTAAGAATATTACCAATAAAGCTCGCATGCCATAGTAAGAGAATCGCTCCCACATTTCGGTAAAAAAGAGTACAAATAGCCCTGCTGGATGGCCTAACACTTTATCTTTAAAAAAGTCGTCTTGGCTATTAAGTGTTGCCTGCATAAAATTTTAGTTGGTTATAAGTTTGGTTTCGCAATAATTTTTGTGTGTTGTCTATTTTTAGCAATTGCAATATAGGTAGCTTAACTTAAACTCACAAATTTTTACTGCCCTGCAAACCCAGGCGTTTTAATGTAGCGTAAAAATTACCAGCTCCTTTTTAAGGATATGTTTACGTTGATGGTATTGCTCAATTAAACAGCTGACTTGTTAAACCTGGAAAAACAATAAATCGGTTTCTTTTTTTGGCGGAGGTATTAATGCTCGTTGGTAAGAAAATCAGTTTTCTGATGTTTTTTTCTTTGGGTCGATGTAAAATTCATCATTTCCGCTTGCGTCGTTTACCAAGTTTATGTTTTCCTGTAGTTTCAGTCGCCCACCGATAATTTTAAATCCATCTACATGTCCATCAGAGCCATAAAACTCAAATTTACCTTCCATATCTGCACTGATGGCAGACAGATGATCGAAAACAAGCATCCCTGCTTTTAGATCAGATTTTAATGTCATGGCATTTTGCTTGTTGTACTCAAAAATCAACCGGTTTTTCCCCTGTAAATTTCCCCCATCAAAAACTGGCGCTCCAAAGGTTACTTCGCTTTTATTGAAGCTCAAGATTTCTATGACTCTTTTAGTAGATCTTTCATTGTTTCCCTTCCATCCCAATAAAATGTAATAAGGCAAACGCGCGGATGAGCTAATGGGAATAATTTCGTAATATTTTGCACCGAACCAATTTTTATTACTTGTAATGATGTTCGGATCTGTTAAGTTTTGGGTTTGATCTATTAGAGGAATTAGGTTTAAAGTACCGTTAGGATTATTCATTTGCAGTGCTCCAAAAAAACGATAAGTACCGTCAGCCAGTTGCACATACCAAGTTAATAATCTGAACGCATTGTCTGGAGATTTTACAATAGCAATTGTTTTTAAGGAATCGAACTGGAGTGTAAAGGAGTTTGGTGTTTTTAATGCTTCTACCAACCCTTTAACAAACAAGCCATTGATTGCAAACTTTTGTTCATCGCTTTGCGCAGATAATACCTTCAACGAGATTTTTTTCAAACTGTCTTGTTGCGACAACCAGTTTTTTGATGTCTGTTGAGATTTTGCCGAAAATACAACCGTCAAAGGAAACACTAAAGCAAAAAGAAGTCTGTATTTCATCACTATAATTTGCAATATCTATTATTATTTTGCATTCTTTTTTAAATCACCACAAGCTATCGTTTGTTGATTTTTGTTCGCAAATTACGGTTTGTAATCTAATTAGATTTGGTTGTGCTGGATTTTCTTAAAATTAAAGCGATACCATCGGTTTGTTCAGCCTTTATGAGGCTTTTTTACAATAGGTTTCAAGAAGGTAAAACGAATCTTTGAGCTGATTTTTGGGTTTGAGCCAGAAGCCGATTTTACCGTAAGTGACCGCTATTATAAGCATAAATTCTTTTATTCTGGCTATTGAATCTTTAAGGTAGAAGAATGGGGGAGAATCGTCCCATAAATTCATAAACTCACTAGAAAAGCAGAACCAGATATTACCATATTATTAGTAGCACGAGTATAAAGCAATAGCTAAAAATCTTTAAAAGGGCGAACGATCAATGGCGAAATATTTGATGAGGGTGTCATGCGTATTTTATTAAACTGTTCTTTATATTGCATTAAGCCCCATAATACGTCGGTTCGCGATTGCTTGGAATTCCCTTTTGTGAGGAACGAGCAAAAAGATTGCAACGTAAAGAGAGACCCGCTTGGTGGGTAACGCCCAAATGATCTAAATAGGACTTTTAATCTAGCTAAGGATTGTTCTCACGATTATTTGGGCGCTTTTACACGCTGTCCATTGTATCTTTAATTGGCTTTAAGGCCAATTAAAGGATGTCATTCCCATCGTTAGCGCAAGATCTAGCATGTGTGTATTGCTTGGAAATCCTTTTTGTGAGGAACGAACAAAAAGATTGGAACGTAAAGCGCGACCCTCTTCAGGGAAACGCCCAAATTATTTTTAAAGCCATTGGAATTAAATTTTTTATTTTGTGGATCTCAGAAAGCTAATGATTAGAATGGCTTTGTAAATGCCGTGTTCATTGAAAAAAAATTCCTTTACATGTCGACATTAAGTACCGACAAACTTTAAAAAAAACATTACACAAACTATACCAATCAATTAATGTATCATTTCCAAAACCAATGCACTAGCTCCACCGCCACCATTACAAATGCCGGCTACTCCAATTTTTCCATTGTTCTGCTTCAGAACAGACAGTAATGTAACTACAATACGGGCGCCCGATGCGCCGAGTGGATGGCCTAGCGCAACTGCACCTCCATTTACATTTACGCTTGCTTCATTCAGCCCTAATTTTTTATTATTGGCTAAAGAAACCACTGCAAAAGCTTCATTAATTTCAAAATAATCTACCTGGTCTTTGGTAACATTGGCTTTTGTTAATGCTAAAGGAATGGCTTTCGAAGGAGCTGTGGTAAACCATTCTGGCGCTTGCTGTGCGTCAGCGAAAGCTAAAATTCTAGCAATTGGCTTTATGCCTAGTTCAGCCGCTTTTTCTGCACTCATAATTACCAATGCTGCTGCGCCATCATTTAGAGAAGACGCATTTGCTGCCGTAACCGTTCCATCTTTTTTAAAAACCGGTTTTAGATGAGGAATTTTATCAAACTTTACGGCTCCAGGCTCATCGTCTTTGTTGATGGTTATCGTTTCGCCTTTTCTGTCTAAATAGCTTATTCCAATAATTTCTTCGGTGAACTTGCCGCTAGACTGTGCATTTTGTGCCCGCTTATAACTTTCTATGGCAAAATTGTCTTGGTCTTCTCTACTAATATTGCAGTCGGTTGCGCATAATTCTGCTGCGCTACCCATGTGGTAATCGTTATAAACATCCCAAAGCCCGTCTTTTACCAACCCATCTATCATTTGGCCGTTGCCTAATTTGTAACCATTTCTAGCTTTGTCTAAATAGTAGGGCACATTGCTCATGCTCTCCATTCCGCCCGCCACCACAATTTGGTTGTCGCCATTGGCGATGCTTTGCGCAGCCAACATAATGGCTTTTGTACCACTTGCACACACTTTGTTGATTGTTGTGGCAGGTAAATCTGGTAATCCTGCATATTTTGCTGCTTGCGTTGCAGGCGCCTGTCCTAAATTAGCCGACAACACATTTCCCATAAATACTTCTTGAATCTGATCTGCCCTTAAACCAGCCTTTTCTACTGCCGCCTTAATCGCAAAACCACCAAGCTGGGTGGCAGAAAACGAAGCTAAAGAACCCCCAAAACTTCCAATAGCTGTTCTAACAGCAGAAACTATTACAATGTCTTTCATGAATTTAAAATTAATACAGATTTTGGTCTGTTGCAAGATAAGTAATTTATCATCGTCCTGCTTTTGTAGAACAGCATGTTTAGATAAATGGTTCGAAGAATTTTAACAACGGCTTTGTATTTGAAAAAATAATGTCTGGTGATTAATCAAAGCGGAAAACTGCTTCTAGTTTAATTTTGTTATTTTTGAAACTTATAATTCGGTTGCATTGGCTAAGATTAGAAAAAACACTCAGAAAATCTTATATCGTAAATATTCCTCTAATATCAAATATTTTTTGATGGCGTTGACGATATTTATCGTTACGCTTTTTTTACCAAAACAACCGCGTTTCAGATATGAATTTGAAAAGGGGAAAGTTTGGATGAACAAAGACCTTGTTGCACCATTTAGTTTTGCCATATTAAAAACGTCTCCACAAGTAAAGAGTGATAAAAAAAATGCGTTAAAAGACGTTTTACCTATCTATCAATATGATAAAAGTATTTCACCCGAAGCGTTGGATGGCTTTTTAAATGAGTTTGATGTGAGGTGGCAAAGTTCTGAATTGAGTGCAAAAAGTAAGGTAATTTACAAATCAGAGGGTGCCAAACTTTTAAAGAATATTTATGCCAAAGGAATTATTGCGTTAAGTGCAAAGCATCAAAAAGGCGACAAAGATTATGATTTTTCTTTGTTGGAAGACAATGTTGAGTCACAAAAGAACAGTCAAGATGTTTTTACAACCGAATCTGCTTTAAACTATTTTAAAAAGAATTTTAAAACAAGCGATCAGGTCATTTTGGATTTAATGACCAATTTAGCCGAAGATCATTTAACGGCTAACATTACTTTTAACGAGCGGCTGACTCAAGTTGTGCTAGACAATAGGGTAAATAGTGTCTCTACCACCAAAGGAATGGTGCAAAGAGGTGAGCTAATTGTGGCGAAAAATGATGTGATTGATGACGATATTTTTCAAAAACTAGAATCGTATAAGGAAGCCTATGATGCGCAAACAAAAATAGTAGGAAGTCCAACACTCGTTTACATCGGGCAGATTTTATTGGTAACGTTCATATTAACGATACTGATCTCATTTCTTTATCTTTTTAGAAAGGATATATTCTCAGATAATAGACAGCTTTCGCTTATTTTAATGATTACCACCATCATGTTGGTGTTGCTTACTTGGGCGTTACGATTAAATATAGTTAGCATTTACTACATCCCGTTTTGTATTGTGCCTATAATTATTAGGATTCTCTTTGATACTCGTTTGGCCCTTTATCAGCACCTATTGGTTGTTTTAATCGCAGGTTTTTTCGTTGCGAATAGTTTTGAGTTTGTGTTTTACCAAGTTACTGCCGGGATGGTGGCTATTTTTAGCATTAAGAATTTTATACAGCGGGAGCGGTTTCTTTTATCGGCTGTTTACATTCTTTTGGCCTATTTTGTTTCTTTTTTGGGCATTGCGCTCTTACGCGAAGGGTCTTTTAAAGACATTGAATGGATTAATTTTATTCCATTTATCTTTAGTGTGTTGTTAACGCTATTGGCCTATCCACTCATTTACGTATTTGAGCGGGTGTTTGGCATTACGTCCGACGTGTCCTTAATTGAATTAACCAATACAAATACGAAACTCCTACGAGAACTTGGATTTAAGGCTCCCGGTACTTTTCAACACTCCTTACAGGTAGCCAACTTGGCCGAAGCTGCCATCTTTAAAATTGGAGGTAATTCTGTATTGGTTAGGGCAGGAGCATTGTATCACGACATAGGCAAAGTAGATAATCCTCAATATTTTATAGAAAACCAAAACACGGGCACCAATCCGCACGATAAGTTGCCTTATGAACAAAGTGCTCAGATTATTATCCAACACGTGCATAAAGGAATAGAGATTTTAAGGAAAAACCAGATTCCAGAAGTGATTGTAGATTTTATTCGTACGCACCATGGCAACACCCGCGTAGATTATTTTTATCAATCTTTTCTTAAAAACTCACCGGAAAAATTTGTAGATGAAAACATTTTCCGTTATCCTGGTCCGATACCTTTTAGCAAAGAAACAGGTGTTTTAATGTTGGCAGATTCGGTAGAAGCTGCCTCTAGGAGTCTGAAAAATCCGGATGCCCCGAAGATAAATGAGCTGGTTGAACGCATTATTGACTACAAATTGGAGCAGAAGCAACTTGATAATTGCGATTTAACATTAAAAGATATTGAGACTATCAAATTGATATTCAAGACCATGCTGATGAGTATTTACCATGTGAGAATAGATTACCAAGAAGTGTAACGATTTTTTTTTGTACAATAGCTTGTTTTGCTATATTTGTGCCGCCGAAAGGGCTTGAATTTAAGCAAAATCAATCGGCAAGTAATTTAAATTGGAGAGGTGCCTGAGTGGCCGAAAGGAACAGTTTGCTAAACTGTCGTACTGGCAACGGTACCGCGGGTTCGAATCCCGCCCTCTCCGCCAATGTGTTATCAAAATACAACAAAACGCTTTAAACTTATGTTTAAGGCGTTTTTCGTTTGTAAACCTATAGCAAAACCATACAATTTATCGCATGCTGAGGTGCGCCATTAGGTGTCCTTTTACACCAGCACCGCTTGGGGCACCTTAATCCTTTTAAGTTATTGACCGTCAAGATGTTCAATTCTTAAACATCTTGACGGCGACAACGCAATTAGCTAATTTTATTCAAATTTATTGCGATGAACAAGAGAATGGGACTATTTTTCTTCCTGAAAAAATCGAAAGTCAATGCCGATGGCCTCGTGCCTATCTATTTACGTATCACCATTGAAGGTCTACGAACAGACATTTCTTCAAAACGGTGCATCGACCCGACCAAATGGAACAATCAGAGCCAAAAAGTAATCGGCAGCAGTGAGCAAGTCCGAAGTATCAACTCATGCCTAAAAGCATTAGAGGTTAAGACTCATACTGCATGTCGGGAAATGGAGGGTAAACAATTAACCATTACCTCGTCGGGACTTAAAGCATTTATGTTTGACGAATGGGTTTTACCCATCGTTATGCCTGAAAAAACAATTTTGGGCGTCTTCCGTACTCATAATCTGGAAATAAGATCTCTGATAGGGAAAGGCTTTGCCAAAGGTACCGTGCAGAGGTATGAGACCAGTTATAGTCATACGGCAGCGTTCATCAAATGGAAATACCAGACGGACGATGTAACATTGAAGAATATCGACCATGAGTTTGTGACTGCCTATGATTACTATCTGCGAAGCGTCCGAAACTGCGCCAACAATTCAACGGTCAAATACGTAAAGAACTTCAAAAAAATTGTTTTGATCTGTCTGGCAAATTGTTGGATGGAAAAGAACCCATTTTTGTTATATAAAGTAAAATTGAAGAAAGTGGTAAGGGAATTCTTGAATATGGACGAGATCCAGCGCATTGCAAACCACGACTTTAAATTCAACAGGCTTAGCCAGGTACGCGATATATTCTTATTCTGCTGTTTTACGGGGCTTGCCTATGTTGACGTTGTCAAGCTTAAAAAAACAGAAATCGTAACTGATGATAAATCTGAAAAATGGATTATCACTTACCGGGAAAAGACCAAGACTCAGGTAAAGGTTCCTTTGCTAAGAGCCGCTCTGGACATTCTGGAAAAATATGAAGACCATCCGCTTTGCGCAGATCATTCACGCGTATTGCCCGTATCGAGTAACCAGAAGACCAATAACTACCTAAAAGAGATTGCAACTGCTTGCAATATCGACAAGGAACTTACCTTTCATATCGCAAGGCATACTTTTGCCACAACGGTAACACTCGCAAACGGCGTACCTATTGAATCAGTGAGCAAGATGTTGGGGCATACCGATATCAAGACGACACAACATTACGCCAAAATCCTTGATCTGAAACTGTCCCAAGATATGGCCCTTCTGAAAAGCAAATTTGAGGGGATAAACCTGAAATCTATCGAAGGAAAATAATCTAAGGGAACGACAATTTCTATTTCTCGAGTTTCTAAAACCGTTACCAAATGTAAATTCTCAATCTATAAAATATGCCAAACTTTCAAATAAAAAACAATATTAACTTGGTTTCAAAGTAAACAATAGCCAGTTGTTTTGACACTTAAAATGACTTTGTAAACCATGACTATTTATTGGCCATCGGTAGGGAGCAAGTTTGTGTTTTTGTTACACAAAAACCTTTTTCGCCCTGCGAAAAAGAACTTGTCTTTTTACTCCCGATGGTCGCAAAAAGTAGGAAAAGGAAAATGTATGGAACCTCGGGAAAATAAAATAGATCTGCCCAAAAAAATGGGGGGTAGGCCGATAAAGAAAATCAAGAAAGAAACCGGTATCAGGATCCGCCTCACCAAAACTGAGTATTTTATGATCCGGGAAAAGGCAAAGAAGGCAGGGATGAGGGTAAGTGAATGGTGCCGGCAATCCGCAAAATCAGCAAGGATAACCCCAAGGTTGAGTGCCGAAGATCTTCAACAGTTCAGGGTTCTGTCAGGTATGGCGAACAATCTGAACCAGCTCACTAAACTTGCACATCAACAGGGGATATTATTGGTGCAAAAGAAATGTAGGGAACTGATTGCCGAGATAGATGCACTGATCAAAAAGTTGATAAACGAATGATAGGGAAAATAGTGATCGGAAAAAGTTTTGGCGGTTGCGTGAGGTATGTGGTGGAGAAAAAGGATGCTATACTGCTACATAGCGATGGGTTAAGGATGGACAAAATTTCCGGTACGATACAGGATTTCAATATCCAGCGAATGGCCAATCCAGAACTCTCAAAAGCGGTCGGGCATATTTCATTGAACTGGAGTGAAAGAGATCTCCATCTGCTGAATCCCGAAAAGATGTTGAACATGGCAATGGAATACCTAAAACTGATGACGATCAAAGATACCCAGCTACTTATCGTTCAGCACACGGACAATCACCATCCGCATCTGCACATCATCTATAACAGGGTCGACAATAATGGAAAAACCATCTCAGATCAGTTCCAGTTTAAGAAGAATATGGCGGCCTGCAAAACCATCACGATGAGCCACGGCCTGTTCATTGCCAGCGATAAGTCACAGGTAAATAGAAAAGCGCTCAAGGGTACCGATAGGGAAAAATACAAGGTATTCGATCAGGTGAAAAGAGCCAAATCAATAAGTAAAAACTGGAACAGCTTTGAGCAACAGCTATCCAAAGTTGGAATTACATTGTCATTTAAATACAAGGGGCAAACGGATGTAGTTCAGGGAATCTCCTTTCGCTCAGGGGAATTCAATTTCAAAGGCTCGGAGCTTGATAGATCCCTGAGTTTTGGAAAGATTGATGGGTATTTCAATCAGCACGCTGCAATTCAGAGCGCAACAAAAACTATGGAGACAGAAGTCAAATCAGGTTATATAGAAACGCCATCGTCTAATTGGAGCAAAGAACCATCCACAAAAAACTTATTGGATATTCTATTGGAACCCGGCTGTTCGCCGATAGTGGCAGATCCCGAACCAAGACCGAAGAAAAAGAAAAAGAAGGGTGAAGAACAGGAAAGAAATATGGGTATGCGAAGATAAATTAACACTAAAAAATCATGGAAAAAACAGAAGAAAAACTGGAGCACATAGAGGAGCTCCTGGAACTTTTTATTACCCGATCAAAAACACAGCAGGAACAGCTTGATTTCATAGTGGCGAGGCCGATTCCCAATTATGAAAAACTTCTGTCAAAGATTATAGAGGTACTTGATCAACAGGAAAACGTTAAGAGTTTAGAGACAATAACCAAACAGCTTCAGCAATTGATAGAAAATGCAACTAGTGTCCCCGAAATTATACCGGTGAGGCACCACCATAATTTTGATCTCAGATCAAGACCATATTTTATAGGAGCAGCAATTGTCTTCATAACCATGGCACTTTCGTTTGGTGGACTCCTCTTTCTTGGATTTAACAGACAAGAAATTACAACGGAGGCTGAAAAGTTCAGGGTGGTCAGGGGAAGTGATCCTTTAATGGCACTTGTCATTGATTCGTTATATCTTCAGAATAGGGAGTCGCTTATGAAAAAGGCAGAAAAAAACATTCTTGAACGGGAACAGCTGCTGACAGCACAGGCAAAAGAACGCCAGGCAGGAATGGACTATGAAAAAGCAAAGGACAATACAAAGAAACTTAGGCGCAAAGTCCCAAAGAAATAGGTTTTGGGCTAAGTGTTGCCCACCGGATTATCTCGGTTTGCAAACTCCGATACGCAGGCTCTAGGATAAGACACAGAAACCACCCATAAATACTAAGCATTGCTAAAAAGTAAATGATACAAAAGAGCTAATATGAAAATGTGATCAATATTGGAATTAAATGCATTTTATGAATCGTTTCAGATCGAAACCATCGGTCACATTTCGTGCCCCAAAGAAACCGATGCCCTTCGGATACCATGTGCCGCTCCATAGCGGCAGCCGCAGTTCCGATCTGAAACTTATTTAATTGCTCGGATCAATGACCTACATTGTATTCCGGCCATCCAGCCTTTAAAAAAAACAAATCCCAATCAAGACAGATAAGAAACACTTCTCGAAACTCCATATGGCTTTTTTGCCGAGGCAAAGGTAAATCCCTTCGGCGGGCAAGGCCGAGCCCTTCGGGTCTGGACAAATAAATCTCCACCCGTCGCTGCGCTCTGGGTAGTATTTTTTTGCCTCAGCGTCTTGCTCCGCTCCCCACTACATCTTTTATTGCCTCTACAAAAGGCCAGTGGACGGATGTGCCAAACTAATATCTTATAGATAATCGTTATACTGATTTATGCAAATCATGGCAAAGCCGCCTTAACTAAACTGAAACTCATTAATAGAAACAAAGAGTCTTAAATTTGGCTTCATCAAAAGGATAAGATTAACCCAAGCTACAGAAAAATGGGATTACAAGAGAAAATGGGTAAGGTATTCTTACATGGAAAAATTTATATGTTCAATAAACCAAGCGTTTAAATTTAGTCCTAATCTAATAAATCATTTTTCTCGTGAGAAACTTGTCAATAGAATGATTTCACGGTTCTCTTAGTTGACGTTTCGAACAACCAAGCAAAAGGAGTTCCTCAAGCAAACCACTGTTTGTTGAGACCAACTCTTAATGCTGTAGGTTTTTAGTCCTTTCTAAAGCCATCATTAGGATGAGTTTTCTGTAGTAATTTTTTGCTGGATATTTCTTTTGTATGGCCATAAACAACAACCACACCCAAGGCATTGATAGAAAAAATGTAACCTTCAATTTTGAGCATTGTCGTCCAAGAGGCATCAAAAAAGAGATATAATTTTCCTACTAAGATTTATCCAGCAGTTTGCAGTTCATGATTTTACCTTTGCTTATTTATATTCTATCCTTAAAAAGTGCAAAGTATTTTTTTTAGTTTCGGGCGTGTTATCAATTCTTATATTCTTATAACCGAGTTACAGGTAAATAACGTATATATCATACCACAGGTAAATAACGTATATATCATACCATTAATCGAATGAGACCAATGAAAAATACAAAAATTTCACGGAATTATACAACTTATATAAGTTGCTATAATCTATCTTTGTTAAAGATTTACCTACTTATCCTTGATAAGTTTGTAATTAGGAGATAGTAAATGAAATTACGTCCATTCATACAGTTTAAAGCTACCTTTTTAACTATTGTGTTCCTTTTGAATACGGTGGTAGGTTTTGCTTGTGCTGTAGGGGTAAGTATGAGCGTTGATAAAGGGCATCACCCTGATCAGAACGCAAGTCATTCCATTGAACATGGTCATGAAAAGAAGAAATGTCAGCATCATGGCAATGATAAACATGCTGAAGGTGTTGCGAATCATCATACATCCAAGAACTTAAAAGACAATTGCTGTAAGGATGAGGTAGTAAAACTAGTAAAAGCTAATACTTTGCATCAGCCTGGATTTGACTACAGTCTGCTCTCTCTGTCGTTTTTCATTTTGCCATCTAATGTTTATCATGTACAAAACTCAACTGTATTTCCCGTAAACACTCCTAATGCGTACATAATCCGACATTGTCGTTTACCCATTCCAGACGTAAGGATAGCCATACAAAGTTTTCAGATTTGATTTAGTGTTTAATATTTCAGGGGTAGTATTATCTATCCCAGCTTTATAATTATTCACTTTAAAAATCAATTCTAATGAAAAAGATATTTCTAATGGTTGCAATCTTAGCAACTACCTTGGTGCAAACTACGTTTGCACAAAATGATCACGCAGATCACCAAACTCAAACCTCTGTTTTGCTGCCTTTATATTATAATATTAAAGACGCTTTAGTGGGCGGTAATGCAACCCTAGCTGCCTCAAAAGCCGCTGAACTTGTTAAAGCCTTGAACAGCTCTGATGCAAAAACAATAACCGGAGACAAAGGAGATGATCTATTGGTACACGCAGGAAAAATTGCCCAAAGCAAAGACCTAAAAGATCAAAGGGAGCATTTTAACGGACTTTCGGCTGACATGATTGCCGTTGCAAAAAAATCAAAACTATCGGCTGATCCTGTTTACCAACTGTATTGCCCCATGAAAAGGGCGAATTGGCTGAGTAACAGCGCGACAGTAAAAAATCCATATTTTGGAAGCGCAATGCTTACTTGCGGAAAAGTGGTGGAGACAATAAAATAATCCCGATAGATTATTCCCATAGCCTGTTTTGAGGCTGCGGTGTTCTTAACTTTTTAGATCATGATAAAAATAAAATCAATTTTAAAAAAATTATTTACAGCGCTTTTTATAAAAAAGTGCTGTAAATAACTATCGTTCAATTTTAAAACAACAATTATAAATTATATAATTATGAAAACATTTATTTTCGGAATCGCAGTATCCACTATATTTTTTGTTGCCTGCAACAATGACGGAGCAAAACAACAAGCATCTTCTGAAACATCAGAAACAATGGGTATGAAATCTAATGAAACTGTAGGAGAAACAAACAGTCCAATAAAAGGTATTTTGACAGGCTATTTGGTTATGAAGAATGCATTTGCAAAAGACGATGACAAAGGCGCTGCTGATGCAGGGAAAGAATTGGTAAAAACCTTTGATGGTTTTGATAAAACTACTTTAAACGCAGCCCAGGCAAAAGTTTTTGCTGATATTCAAACAGATGCAAGGGAACATGCCGAACACATTGGGGCCAATGCCGGTAATATTGCGCATCAACGTGAGCATTTTGAAACACTTAGCAAAGATATCTATGACTTAGCAAAAGTTACTGGAGCTGGACAGAAATTATATTATACCAATTGCCCAATGTACAATAATAATAAGGGGGCGAACTGGTTAAGCGAAACCAAAGAAATCCAAAATCCGTATTTAGGAAAGTCTATGCTAACCTGTGGTTCTGTTAAAGAGGAACTTAATTAACCGTTGTAATGAAAAGAATCAAAATAGGACTATTGGCCTTATTGATTGTTGTTATTGCCATCCAATTTATTCAGCCTGCCCCAAATAAAAATGGGCAGGTTTTAGAAACAGACATCACTAAAGTGGTTGGGATACCAAAAAATGTTCAAGGGATATTGAAAACTTCCTGTTACAACTGCCACAGTAACAATACCGAATATCCATGGTATTCGAAAATACAACCAGGTGGATGGTGGTTGGCTTCACATATTAAAAAAGGAAAAGAAGAACTGAACTTTAGTGAGTTTGGAAGTTATTCAAAGCGTAGGCAACAAAGCAAGTTAAAATCAATCATCAATAGTATAGACGATGGCACTATGCCATTGCCCTCTTATACCCTGATACATAAAAACGCCATTCTTTCAAATGGAGATAAAATGAATTTAAAAAAATGGGCCAGCTCAATGAAAGATAGCCTGGCACTTAGAGACTAAACAGTGAAAAAAATAATTATACTGTTAATGATGACTTGCATAGTGCAAGTCTCGTTTGCCCAGCAGAACATGGCTGGCATGAAGATGCCAGCGGAGAAAAACAAACAGGAGGAGAAAGTTTCTTACACCTGTCCGATGCATCCTGAAATTCATGCGGATAAACCGGGTAATTGCCCTAAATGCGGCATGAAACTGGTAAAAGAAAAGTCTAAAAAATCGATGGCTAAACCAACCACTGTATCAAAGCCAGCAGCAAAAATGAGTGCCATGGGTGGGATGAAAATGGGTGATATGCAGATGTCTAAAAAAGATACTTCTGGGAAAGCAATGCCGGCGAATTCCTCAAAAGACGAAAAAATGGATAGCATGGACGGTATGCAGATGGGCGATAATAATGGTGCGAATGCAGAAAACATTAAAACTGCAAAAGCCAATTTAGGGCCAATCAAACACATCACCCATCGTTTTCCCCCTCGTACGGTAAGGTATGATCTATACATCGCAGATACAACGGTAACTTTTGGTGGTAAGCCTAAAAGAGCAATTGCTGTAAATGGTCAAATTCCTATGCCAACATTAACCTTCACAGAAGGAGATACTGCATTGATTTATGTCCACAACAACTTAAAAAAGGAAACTACTTCTTTACATTGGCATGGATTGTTTTTGCCTAACCGCTATGATGGTGTTCCAAATCTTACCCAAATGCCCATTAAACCGGGCGAAACACATGTTTACAAATTTCCGCTGATACAGCATGGTACACATTGGTATCACAGCCATAGCGGTTTGCAGGAACAAATTGGGATGTACGGATCATTTATTATCAATGCCCGCAAAGAATGGGACATTCCTACCCTGCCTATTGTATTGAGCGATTGGACCAATATGAACCCAAAGGAAGTGAACAGAAGCTTGCATGCCGCAACAGATTGGTTTGCAATTCAAAAGGGTACGACCCAAAGCTATGCTGAAGCCATTAAGTCCGGTCATTTTAAAACCAAAGTAGCTAACGAGTTTAAGAGGATGAACGCCATGGATGTGAGCGACGTTTATTACGACGCTTTTTTGATTAATGGAAAAAATCAAAATGAACAACCTCAATATAAAGCAGGAGAAAAAGTGAGGCTGCGAATAGCCAATGGCAGTGCGTCTTCCTATTTCTGGTTAAAATACGCGGGTGGTAAAATAACCGTGGTTGGTACTGATGGCAATGACGTGGAGCCTGTTGAAGTTGATAGATTGATTGTAGGGGTTTCTGAGATTTACGATGTGGTGGTAACCATTCCCGAAAACAAGAGCTACGAATTTTTGGTAACACCAGAAGACCGTACCAAATCTGCATCATTATGGTTGGGAAGTGGTGAAAAAGTAGCTGCGAAAAAAATGCCCAAACTCAAATATTTTGCCGGGATGCAAATGATGAACGACATGATGGACATGAACGGCAACATGGTAGAGATGGAAGGCATGAATATGCAGAACCAGACCATGGATATGAATACCGTAATGTACCCAGAGATTAGTGGCGCAGACCCTTTAAGCAAACCAGAAAAGAAAAAAGAAATGTCTTCTTCTATGCAGATACCGAACACAAATAGTATGTCCGGTATGAATATGGCTGCTGACAACCCAGATATTGTAACCCTAAATTATAATATGCTGCGAGATCCGAATAAGACAACTCTGCGTAAAGGGCCTACGAGAGAATTAAAATTCGAGTTGACCGGTAATATGAACAGGTATGTATGGTCTATCAATAATAAGACAGTTTCAGAATCAGACAGAATTCTAATCAAAAAGGGAGAAAATCTACGTATCATATTTTATAACAACAGCATGATGCGCCATCCTATGCACTTACATGGCCATGATTTTAGGGTAATTAATGGGGAAGGCGAAAATGCTCCGATGAAAAATGTATTGGACATTATGCCAATGGAGCGAGATACCGTCGAGTTTGCAGCAACAGAAAGTGGCGATTGGTTTTTTCATTGCCATATCTTATACCACATGATGAGCGGGATGGGCAGGGTGTTCAGTTATGAAAACTCTCCACCTAACCCAGATATACCTAATCCTAAACTAGCAGAGAGAAAATTAAATTGGGATGATCAGATGCCACATTTGATGGGTAGAGCCGGGTTTGAAAGTAACGGATTAGAAGGCCAGGCTATGCTTGCAAATACGAGATGGCAACTAACTTCTTTATGGCATCTAGGTACAAATGCTAAAATGGGTTACGAAAGTGAAACCATGATTGGTCGTTACATCGGGCGCAACCAATGGCTCCTTCCTTATGTGGGTTTTGATTATCACTACAAGCAGGTTAATCCACATGAGAAAAACATTTTTGGTAGCGATTATCGCAATCTATTTGGTCAGGTAAGTAATAAAGAAAACCGAAGAACAGTGATAGCGGGTGTTGCTTATACTTTACCCATGCTTGTGGTGGCAGATTTCAGGATAGATGGAAATGGAAAGCTGAGATTTCAGCTCGGTAGAGAGGATATTCCTGTTTCTAAAAGAATCAGAGCTAATTTTATGATCAATACAGATAAGGAATATGCTGCCGGAGCGAGGTACATCTTAACAAAATATATCTCTGTCTCAAGTCACTACGATAGCGACATGGGACTTGGAGGGGGATTGACTCTAACTTATTAAGTTTACGCTCGACTTTAATATTTGTTTTTATTCGACTTACATAAAATGATTTCCTAAAATTAGAAACTTAGCCACTGTATTTTTATCCCTGATGATTCCCTATACCTCATCAGGGATAATTTAAGTTATTTACTTGTCCGATTAGAAAATCACCAAGCCTTGGGAAAAAGTTACACCTTATTAAATTTGCCTCCCCTAAAAAAAACACTTAATGAGTAACTGGGTTTAAAGTACATTGACAATTATTGGTAATATAAAAGAAATTAAAAAAAAATATAATCATATCTGCAAGTTACAATAGCGATTACAGGTACGGAGCTGGTTTAAGAGTAATGTATTAGAATTTAAAGCAATGAAGAAATTAATTTTAAGTTCGGGATTTACCGCTCTAACCGTTGCAGCTTTCGCGCAAACACAACACGGCGAGTCTCAGGTTAGATTTCCAAATTACCACCCTTTGGTGGTTCACTTTCCGATCATCCTCCTATTGGCAGCAGCCGTAATGCAAATTGGTGTGCTATTTTTTAAAAATAAGGCTTACAATTACACCATCATCGCATTTACAATCGTAGGCTTTATCACCAGTCTATTGGCGTCTAATTTGTTTCATGCGCATGCCTCAGAAAATATTCCGGCCGCCCAGATGGCGATATTTGAAAGCCATGAAGAATTTGCCAACATTACTATCTGGCTAAGCGGAATTGCCGCATGTGTCAAACTGCTAGGTCTATTTATCAAGATGAAATGGGTGTAGCTATTAGCTTTAGTTTTGTTGCTGGGTTCGGCTATTGCAGTAAGCATCGCCGGCCATCATGGCGCAGAACTGGTGTATAAATATGGCATTGGCCCTGAGGGCAAAAAATTGGAACAAGAAAATTAATAATCATAAAAATTTAAAAACATGGATAATCAAACCTCTAAAACAGAAAAATCACAAAACATGGGCTACCGTAAATTTGCCATAACTATGGCGGTCTCCTTCGTAGTAATGTATGGCGTTATGTTCCTTAACATTGTGGATATAAATCATTTCTACATCAGCTTAACAAGGATTTATATGGCATTGCTGATGGTAAGTTTAATGGCAATTGTAATGCTTTCGATGATGGGCAACATGTATCCAAATAAAAAAACAAACAATTTGATTATTATAGGAAGCGTAGTCGTTTTTGGTCTTGTGCTCACGGCTTTGAGAACGCAAACCCCAGTTGGAGACGAACAATACATGAAAGCGATGATTCCTCACCACTCTTCGGCCATAATGACGAGTGAAAACGCCAACATCAAAGATCCAGAAGTAAGAAAACTAGCTGACGGCATCATTGAAGCTCAGAAAAAAGAAATCGCAGAAATGAAGGCAATTCTTGCGCGTATGGAGAAATAAACGGTTAAAAATTTTTAATTAATAGGCCTAAAGCATTGGAAGTAATATGCCAAAGCTTTCCGATAAATGCGTTTAGGCCGCGTGCCAGTGGAGGAATCGCATCGGTTTACTATTATTACCTACTTTTTTTTAGAAAGCAGTTATTTAAACTGTCCTCTGCCTTACCTGGTTAAAAATATTCTTAAATACTGCTACTTGAATAGCGCTCGTATGAGTAAGTGGCAACAATGAAATCTAACCCTAGGAAATTATATTGAAACTTAACAACTTTCTCTTTGTTATATATTAAATTAAAACATAAAAATATGAAAAAGGTATTAATGGCCCTATTCGTTATGGCAATCAGCTTTAGCGCAATGGCACAAACGAAAAAAAGTGATTCAAAAATGCACGATTGTGTGATGATGAAAAACGGAAAGATGATGGTGATGAAAGACGGTAAAACCATGATGATGAAGAAAGACATGACCATGTCTAACGGCACCATGGTAATGATGGATGGTAACATGAAAATGAAAGATGGTAAAACTATGATGATGAAAAATGGTCAGTCTATGGACATGGATGGGATGATGATGCCTATGAAAGGTAAGAAAATGAAGGGCATGAAGATGAAAGACATGAAAATGAAGCCAGACACTACTATGAAAATGTAACTAAATCCCTTTTTGTTTACTTACTCGGAGCTCTGCTCCGATTTTCCTGTAACGTTAAGATTAAGTAGAGTTCTATTACCTCTGGACACACTTCAGAGGTATTTTTGTTGATCCCACGATCTCATTAAGATTTATTTAGGCATCTTCCCTCAGATAGCAATAATTGATGGCCGCATGCAATGCATTGATAAAAAAACGACTTTCAACGCTAAAACTTATCGACAAAATGACATCAAAAAAAGCGCAACCTCATTGTGGTTTTATGCCAACCAAAGGAAACCTTAACTGTTGGCAGTAGTCAATCTATTTTTTTGCATATTTTATCCATTGATTGGTGTCCATTTCCAAATTTACATATTGCATCACAATTTTGTCGTAAATCTGAAAAAAGAATGTAATGAATTGGTGTTTTAATTGCTTTGATGACGGGTCGTTGTAGTTGCATACAGACATCTTTCTCTCGTTTGTCCGGTACTATTAAAAAAAACTTTTCGTTACCATTTGCAACTGAATATGACAAGTCTGTCAGTCTTAAAATTCCAGAATAGATACTGGTAGATTTTTCAACTTCGAATGCTGCAATCACATTATCTGTTCCTTTTTCAAACCATAATATATCTATCATTTTAATAGTAGAATAAGTGTCTGCATCAACTTTCATTTTAGGGAAATTCGGCTTACATAAAAATGAAAAATTGCACCCATTATATGTTTTTGATTTATCATTTATTGCAGTAATTACATCGTAACCTAATGCCTTTCCTATTTTCAATAGGAGATATTGCATTTCGGAATGTAAGTTTTCGTCTTCTTTTTCAGCTTGTACTTCTATTTGTCTTTTGGTTATTAAAGCTTCAATTTTTTTTCTATCAATTTCAGATAGATATTCATCATTTCCTAAAACCAATTTCTGACTTCCAACCTCAAACATTAAACCCGCAATAGCACCTAAGTCATTCGATAATTCATGCCTATGTTGAGTGTTTTTCTGAATTAAAACTTCCCGTATTTTCAAGTATTCTGTCCAAGAGCCTAACTTTTTATTGTCTTTGAAAACTTTATTAAATCCATTCAAGATCGCAGTATTAAATGGTGGCATTAAGGTTGGGTGTAGAAAATATAAAATACTTCCAACGGCCGGCCCTAATCCTTTTATTTTAAGATTGTCAAGTTTAATAATTTCATCTACAATTTGTTTTTCGGTCCTCGCTTTTATGCAATTGTCTAAAAATTGCCCAAACGCAATTTTATTTAATTGATTTTCGTAAATATCCGGTATTCTTAATTTTGGTTTCCAATAAAATGGATGTGCAACTCCTACAAAAATTTGTTTTTGTTCTGCTATACTACCTAATACAAGTTCAAGTGAAGAACCTTTGAAGTCATTTGGGAAAGTATTGCTTTTTATTTCTTCAATTACTTGAATTACGCCCCTGCGAATTGTTCGGAATGCTTTAAGTCGCTCTTCGTTGTTAATAAACCAAGTCCTATAAACTGATTGATTGTCAGTCTTATATTGAGTGATTAAATTTGATAGCTGATTGTTAGCGTTCATTCTTTTTTTGCATTTTTCAATCTTACCTTATTCTAGCAATAATTCTTCCTAACGGAAATCTGTCTAGAATTTAAAATTAATTCTAAAACTACTTTATTTTGGGTTAAATATAATTGATTTAATCGCACAAAAAAACTTGTGTACGTAAAGGTGCAAACCAGACTTCGGATAGAAAAAAGTAGCTGAAAAGCACTTAAACAAATTTTAAAACTGAAATTAAAATATGTCAATACTTTTAAGTTACTTTTTGAGGGTATCTTGGTCAACCAAGTTCAGTATTCTACGCAGATTGAACCCCGTGAACATCAGCCCGACATCCGCGAAAGCATCTTCTACTGTTTTCTTTGTAATGACAAAATAAAATCCCACCATCTTTTTATCATCCCGCGGAGTTGCTACCCTTTATCAGAGCAATTTAGTTGTCACATTTAACAATAAACTTTTAAATTTGATTACACGGGCAAACGAATGTATGATATTTCCTTTAGAAAGGTTGGTGTTGATGAATGTTACATGCGGATGATCGGTAAAAAAGGTTTAGAACTTATCCTATATCCAAACGGCGGAGGGTCGACTGTACCTTATCTCCGTTATAGACCTTTTCAATAAGAATTAATCGAGTGGTCAGTGAGCATCGAAAGCATTACATAAAAACTCGTCGCCACCGCATTAAGGCTTGTAAACAAATGGAAGAGGCCACTTAAAATGGTTTAGGTCTTAATATATGTCTTTTAAAAAAGGCAGTCATTTTATATAATCTAGGTCGTCTTAAAACTACTTATATGCAAAATCTATCATTTTCTATCATTGTAATTCCTGCTGTAGCTGTCTTATCTGACATTTTGTTATATGCGGTTTTGATGCGAAAATCTACCCAAAAAAAGATTTTCAGAATGTATGTGTTTGTACTTTTGCCCATTGCATTTTTATTAAATGCGATCTGGGAGGTTTTGCAAATACCTCTGTATGCAGGCGGAACATATTCATGGGCTCATATTCTTTTTTGTTTATTGGCTTCGGTGGCGGATGCCATAATGGTATTGCTCATTTATTTTGCCCTTGCACTGGTTTATAGAAAGCCCTTGTGGATTCAAAATCTAACGCCTAACGGGATTGTTTCTTTGATATTAGCAGGTTTCATAGGCGCCGTTCTTGCAGAAACAAGGCATTTATCGATTGGTACTTGGAGGTATGCAGACATCATGCCTGTGATCCCAATTTTGAATGTCGGCCTTTCTCCAGTGGTGCAGTTTATGATTTTACCCTTGCTGATTTACACGTTATCCTTAAAAATGACAAAGCGTTCCTGTAGTTAAGAGTGTATCCGTTATTTTTTTGTATTACTATAATTCAAAATTGAGGAGGTCTAAACGAAATTTATTTTACTCCTTTTCTTTGACTTAATGCCATTGCCTAAAGAGATGTGCCACAGGCATGCCTGTGGCATTTTTAGCAAATAGCCAACTTTCCCCCCGGTTAGCAAAACCTATAGTCGAAAACAATATTAAAATGTCCGATTATTCAGCAAAAATAATGGTCGAACTCAGGGTAGTTGTAGTTAGTAACCTTAAAGTTCTACACATACTTTCTTTAATAAGGCGAGTTATAAAGTGGGAATCTTACAACATATCCGCGGCATTGTGTAACTCTAACTAGGTAGATTAAACTACTTTTATATGACAGTAAAGAGTTATGAAAAAAACAGCGGCCTTATTGCTTCTAGTATTTTACACAGCTACCACTTTTGGGGTAACTCTCAACTTTCATTATTGTGGGGATAAATTAGATCATGTTTCTGTCTCAAATTTTATCAATAAACATACTTGTTCCTGTGCCCCCGGTACTATGCCCAAAGGCTGTTGTAAGGATAAGAAGGTTTTCAATAAAACAGATAAACATAAGAAGTTTATAGAATCATTTAGCTTTAACGAAATAGCGTCTAATTGTTATTTACCTGTTATTACTGACCATACAAATTATAATTTGTGGCCTGTAAAAAGGAGTGACAACTATTTTGCATATCAAGTTGGACGAGCTTCCCTATTCCCCATCTACCTATCTGTTAGGTCACTACGAATATAGCACCAGACTTATTTGAGTGTGTTTTACCGGGTGCATTTTAGCAGTTTGATCCTTTTCAATAATAGACCCTCAAATATTCCTCCAGTAGCACATTGCTTCATAGATGTGTTTTGAGCACATAAACGTGCGGCATTTAAAGCAGTACTTGCCATTGATACCTATTTCCCGACATGTGGATTGCGTCAGGTAATATCTGTCCTAATCTTATAAAATCAACTTTAGAAACACCTTAGTTAACAAAATTATCGATGAAAATACATTTGACCATAAAAAACATGTGCTGTGGCAGATGTATTGTAGAAGTGAAGAGAATATTTGAAGGATTGGGTTTACCAACTTTTCAAGTTAATCTGGGAGAAGTTATCCTTGAAAAATCCATACCTAATGATTTGCAGGAGAAACTTATTAAAAAACTAGAAGATCACGGGTTTGCACTTGCCCTTTCTGCTGATGAAAAAATGTCTGTAGATATCCAGACTTTACTGGTATCCTATCTTAATGAATACCTGCTAGCTAAAGAAAAGGCGCTTACTATTTCAAATTATTTAGCAGGCGAACTTTTTAAAAGCTATAAATATTTAAGCAAGGTGTTTAAACAAGTTACTGATATAACTATTGAGCGGTACTTCATTAAATTAAAAGTAGAAAAGGCCAAAGAACTTTTGATACTGAATGAAATGGATATTAACGAAATAGCCTGGTTACTGGGATACAGTTCATCTCAGAATTTTAGTACTCACTTTAAAAGAGAAACTGGAAAAACCCCCGGCGAGTACAAGAAACATCCCACACCTGAAAGAATCCGTCTCCCCAACCTAATTCCCGAGAATTTAAAACAATTACAGTCATTAATTTAAACAAAAGATAGATGTGTTAAAACTATATTTATATCTCATCTAAAATGAATATTCATCTCATGAAGACATAGAGATCAAGAAAAAAAGCACTTTTTATTTGCCCTGATATTAAGTAGTTCTCATCGTGTTTACTGCTTATAAATTTGGCTCAAGTAACATAGTAAATGCAAAAAAAATTATCAAACAGTTTTATTATAAACAATTTAAAAACAAAAGATTATGGCACATTATGGAGATTTTTGGGGAATGCACCTGTTATGGTGGTTATTCTGGATTATCATGCTGGTATGGATTTTTGCCACTCCATGGGATATTCCTGGTCAGCGAACTCGTAAAGACACCCCTTTGGATATTTTAAAGAAAAGATTAGCCAGAGGTGAAATTCAGAAAGAAGAATACGAAGAGCATAAAAAAATTATTGAACAAAATTAATCACCCTAAAGAATAAAAATATGACTCCTAAAGAAATAAAAAATTGCGTGGACGCTTGTATAGCCTGCGCAACCACTTGTACCGATTGTGCGGTATCCTGTCTGCACGAAAGGGAGATTAAATACCTTACCAAATGTATCATGCTCGACTGGGAATGTGCAGCTATCTGCAAGGCTGCAGCAAAATTAATGAGTATGGAAAGTGCTTATTCAAAGGAAATCTGCCAACTATGTGCAACGATTTGTAATGCCTGTGCAGACGAATGTGAAAAACATGTAGCTATGGGAATGGAACATTGCAAAGCGTGTGCAGAGGCCTGCAGGGCATGTGCGAAGGAAACGATGGGGATTTACGAAAAGTTGGACGCGCAGGATCAGGAGACTAAAAGCCAACGATGGTTTGTTACGGATGATGAGTGTGCAATTGTTTCTGAGGTTACGGCAGAATTAATAAGTTTAAAAAGTGCCTATGCTACGAAGATTTCAGAAATAAACGCAAAAATTTGTAAGTCAGCAGCAGAGGATTTAGAAAGCCATGCAGCTATGGAAATGGAACATTGTGAGAGGTGTGCATCGGTAGCCGAAGAGGTACATGAGGAACTGAAAAAGCAGGATAAAGCTGAAAAAGAATTCACAGTTTTACCTGAGGATGAATCACAAAAAAATAGCAAAGAACATTCCGCTGCTTTATTGGCTGCATCCGTTTGGCGAAGTCCTTCAAGACACGCAAGCTCCCTCATAAATCATGATGTCAGGGGGAGAAGAAACCCTTTTGCAAATACAGACACTTTTTATTCTCTATAATAAAATAACAGAGGATAAATACTTTTAATCTTGCCTGATTTTAAAATTATCATAAGCCCACGAACTGAGCAAATTTTTGTAATAATACCCAACAAAATGAATAGACACACACTTTGGATGATCATTGGCTGCGGTCTACCCTTATTGCTAGTTTTTTTTGCACCTGCATTAGGTTTAGGATCCGGTAATTCCCTTTTTATTTTTATAGCACTTATGTTCGCTTGTCATCTGCTCATGCCTACGCATCATCATGAAGACCATGAAGATGCGGATAAACACAATACAAACACACTAAAAAAAGAAAATCATGAAGTCCACCATTAATGTCAAAAAATTAGGTCTAGCTGTTGGGCTGACCGTATCTCTACTTTATTTGGGCTGTATGTTAGTAATGGTAACAGTAGGTCATGCCGGCTCCGTAGAGTTTTTTAACAGCTTGCTGCATGGTCTAGACGTTTCAACAATTCTTAGAATGAATGTTCCCTTATGGGAGGCAGGCATTGGTCTGGTAGAAACATTTATTCTTGGCTGGTTGATCGGAGCATGCATTGCAGGTTTTTATAATTTTTCAATAAAAAAGTAGCTTAAAATGGATAGACGTAAATTTTTAGCGACCGGAGCAGTAAGTACTGCCGGTGTGGTATTTTTTCCAGGAAACCTTTTAGCACAGGAAGCTAAAGCAAATGCTTCTTCGAAATTCCCCAATGCCATCCCCTTTGAAAAAGTGGGTGAATGGAAGGAATTCGAACTGTATCTGGATATTAAAATTCATGAGCCCGCCCCTGGATTTCAATACCATACGCTCGCTTTTAATGATATGATTCCGGGCCCAGAGATCAGGGTGCAATACGGAGATAAGGTGAGGGTAAAGTTTAAGAACAAAACTGGGCTGAACCATACTATACATTGGCATGGACTGCATGTGCCATGGCGAATGGATGGAGTTCCTTTTGTAACCCAGCTCCCAGTAATGCCACAAAATGAATTTGTGTATGAATTTGAGGCTAAGCCCGTTGGTACTCATTTTTACCATTGTCATTGGGGTACACTGATGCATATGCAGGCAGGAATGTATGGCAGCTTCATAATAGAAGACCCTAATGATCCTATAAAAAAGCAGTTCAACTACGAAAGGGAATATACACTGGTCTATTCTTCTCATGATGTGAATTTTATCCGGACAGAGATGAACAGAATGCTTACCCGTATGAAAGAAAGGAGCTATCTGATGAAAGAGGGGCGTTTCGATCATGAACGCTGGTCGGTTTTTGATGATCGGAAGCAATTGGAAGAGTCAATGAAAGAAGGTTATCAGCCTCCTTATGCCTTATCGCGCCGGGCTCCTGCAGATTTACCAGAAGCCAATTGGTTTACAGTGAACGGCAAATCTTATCCTGATACGCCTTATCTGTTTATAAAAACTGGAGAAAAAATTAGGGTAAGATTAATCAATGCTGGTGCAGTAGACCATCATCTCCATTTGCATGGACACGACTTCTGGATGGTGGCAGATGATGGAATTCCATTACCACAACCTTGGCAGAGAAATACTGTTGCGCTTACACCTGGCAAAACTTATGACATAATTATAGAAGGCAATAATCGGGGTATCTGGACATTTCATGATCATGACACCCGAAAAGTTACCAACAACGGCCTTTATCCTGGCGGCAATCTTCTGGCATTGGTTTATGAAGATTTGCCAGCAGAAGAATTGATTATCTCCAAATATAGCGGCAATGAAATGTTTAAGAGTATGAGTAATATGGAAGGCAACGAACATGAAGGAATGGACATGAAAAATAAAAATATGGACATGAAAAAAATGATGTTCGGCGAGGACAAACTTCCCAAAATAGCTTTAGATGAATAAAATTTCAGTTATAAAATTAAGATAATGAAAAATATAATTTTTGTATCCCTGTTAGTTTTATTTAGCAGCAGTTACACTGCAATGGCGCAAAGCGAGGGGGAAGAAGTTTTACCACAGATAGAAATTGGATTCAAGACCATTACCACCGGAAATTTCTATGATAATAAAGGAACTTCATCATTAAACGTTCCAGTCTTGAACGAAGGCGAACAGGTACTGTCAGATTTTTCTGATTCTTATCTGATGTTAGGCGTAAGCCAGAAGTTATATCAGGGTTGGCGTGGCCAAATGGTGCTTGGCTTAACGTTTCCTGATGTTAACTCTGGTTTAGGACAAGTGTTCTATAATCAAGTGATGATTAAGGTGGAAAACGAGAAGAATATCATTAGGTTGGGAAGGAGCACCTCCCAATCTACCCTTACCGAATTTTCCACTTTTAGAGATGATGATGCTGTTCAGTACAATTACGTGCTTAATCCTTTTTCAAAAGGTATTAATACCCAAGACAATCAGTATGCAAACGTCATTGAATATACCCGTATTCTCGGACAAAGATTTTACCTAACCTTTCACGGAGAGAATTATACCGATTTTCAAAATCCAAATCAGTTTGGTATAAATGGATTAGGAGGGTCTTTCCTATATCGCATGCCAGCAAGTCAGGTATGGAATAGGAATGTGTTGCAGCAAGTTGGAGTTAGCGTGAACAATTTTCTTAACACTCCGATTGATCAGAATAAGGACAATAAAAAAACACTTACCAATTTGGTAGGAGCTGCCACTTTTAATCTTTTACCAGACCCAGTAAACTTTATCGATTTGAAGATGCAGGTAGTGAGGAATTTTGGTCTAAGCGAGGTAAAAGACATTACCGATTATACAAGCTATATCCGCACCAAAAGTACATCTGTATTTGGGATGTTGCGTTATCTGAACCGGAAATTGGAGAGACCAAGGTATCAGGTGTCTACAGGTTTTGGATATAAGACTTTTTCTGATGTTGGTAATAACACCAAACAGTGGATGATTATTTCCAATTTATTTTACCGCATTGGAAACAATTTCGATTTACTTTTTCAATATAAGTACAATCAGAATAGAGGAGAATTAAGACCATTATTAGGAAATAGTCAGCAACGATTCCAGATGGGGATCGCCTACACGTTTAGTAAAATATTTAACAGCCAGTTTGACGACAGGAATTCCATCCTAAACCTTGAACATGGTTATATCAGATAAAACTAACATTTAGAGATTATGAAAATATTATTGGCAACAGATGGCTCTAATCACAGTATGGCAGCGGCAGAAGAAATAGCGAGTAGACCTTTTCCCACATCTTCCGAATTAAGAATTATTTCGGTTTTTGAAAATCCAGCATTGTATTTATTTGCGCCCGCGCCTATGGGCGGCATGGATAGATACTATCAGGAAGCAGAGTTTACTGCAAAAAAGATGGCCGAAGAAACTATCGAAAAAGTTGCAGAACTTATAGGAAAGAATAACACAAGCCTTTCCATTTCTGCAGCCGTGATTGAAGGTAGCCCGAAGCAAGAAATTTTAACAGATGCCGAAGAATTTGGTGCCGATCTGATCGTAGTTGGCTCACACGGTCGTGGCGGATTTGAAAAATTTCTGCTCGGCTCGGTCTCGCAATCGGTGGCATTACACGCCCAGTGCTCAGTAGAAATTGTTCGCAAACGGAACTTTGCAAAAGAGGAGCAATAGGGGAAATGATTATTAGAATAAAATAAAAAATTTATCAAAAAAAACTCAAGGAGGCTTCGATTAAACAAAGAACTGGATGAAAAAAATAAATAGCAATCTGCTGATTTCGATGATGGGCCTTTTTGTGGTGATGGTGGGCTATGGCGTATTGTTGTCAATCTTGCCTTTTTTTATCGAAAGATTGATGAACGGGGCCGTATCCCAACAAAACATTGCTTTACGCCCTGGAATACTCACCGCTATTTATCTTGTGATCCTTGTTTTTACTGCTCCTTTTTGGGAAGGAATTGCCGATATTGACCTTGTCGGGTTAGACAACTCTTTCGGAAAGAATTTACGTGCAGAGACGACTTTTAAACAATTCTATCAGCATCGGAAAATCAAAACATTAATTGTTAACCATATGTGTCAATGATGAACAGAACAAGTTCACTGTATTTTTTTTCGAGAAATTTGTGGAAGCAGATCAGTCATACTGTGGTTTTACTCATTCTAGTAGCGCTTTTATACGTTTACTTAATGCAATTCATTGACCATAATGCAAGTTGGATCCCGTATTTGGTAATTTTATTGGCGCTCCTCAAATCAGCCTATTTTACTTTTTTCACTTTCAAGCAGGTGAATCAGTCTATTAAACAATGTCACTCTTTCGGTCAACTTTTATGGGTTTTTGGCCTACTGTGGTTACTGATCGTTTTTTCTTTCGCAGCAGATTTTACCTGTCTAGCTGGAGCAAACCCGAATTCTTTCAGGGGAAATGGATTGGCTGGTCAAGGCTATGCAGAAAAATTGTTCGATTATTTTTATTTCAGTGTAGTCACATTTGGTTCCGTTGGCTATGGTGATGTGGTTCCTCTAACTATAGCTGCAAAGTTTTTGGTGATTTTAGAAATAGGTCAGAGTTTTGTAACCATCGTTTTTGGTCTTTCAAATGTTAATAATATACGTACAGCTGTAAACAAATAAATAATGAAACAAAAAATCGCATTAATCGAATATGGTTTAACTATGTAGTAGGAATTATCTCATTCAAAGTCATTTCATTTAATCGAAAAGTAAAACTAAAAAGCCTTAAAAAATAAATCCTACAAATCTACCATAATGACAGGATAGGTTGTACAGGATGAGCTGCCTAAGTTTGAAAAAAAAATATCAACTTCCATTATAACAAATTAAAAGCGTGTAAGTTATGTAAATTATTTACCCAATTGTGTAACTCTTAGCAATCTAAGCATACTACCTTTATCCAAATCAAAGTAATACACAAAACAACCTTTTGTGGAAACGGGCAACAGCGATACTGACGAACGGCCAACAGCGGATCTGAAGATAAATTTAAAAATAATGAAAATGAAAATTAAAAAAACAATTACCACAGTATTTGGCTCGATACTGATGCTGGCACTATTCCTTACAACAAGTAATTCTTCCGCGCAAACAAAAACGAAGGCTGCAATGATGAAAGATCACTGTATGATGAAAGACGGTAAAATGATGGTAATGAAAGATGGCAAAACAATGCCAATGAAAAAGGATATGACTATGAAAAATGGTACAATGGTTATGACTAATGGCGAATGTACGATGAAAGATGGTAAAAAGATGATGATGAAAGAAGGCGATTGTATGGAAATGAGCGGAAAGATGGGTAAGTGTTCAATGATGAATGACAACATGAAAAGCTCGACAACAAAAAAGAGTAAGACTATGGCAACGGTTTATACCTGTACTATGCATCCCGAAGTTACTAGCAATAAGCCAGGCAAATGCTCTAAATGCGGAATGGATTTAGTTAAAAAAGATAAATAAAGTCTAGTAATAAACAATTAATAACCATTAAAAAAAATCATGGAAAATTCAATCAAGCATACATATCACATTGGTGGTATGAGTTGTGGCGGGTGCGTAGCATCAGTTAAAAATAGATTATCGGCTGCGCCCGGTGTAACATCGGTAACCGTCGATCTGGGAAAAAAGCAAGCAGAAATCACGTCTTCTGTGGCGATCAATGCAGAGACACTTCAGAATGCATTTACGAATACGCATTACACCATTTCAGAACTTAACGCAGCTTAATTAAAAATCCTGTCACGTTCAAAAAATTGTCTATTCAGTTTTAGGGTTTAATTCACCCAATTCTTGCGTTGAATAAAAAACAATTCTCTTTTACTACCTCGTTCCCCCGGATCGAGGTAGTTTAATAGATAATCGGGCTACAGCGAAACTGTAGAAGCAGTTTAAATTTTAAAAATTATGTATATGCATGATGGTTACCATTTTGGAGGCATGAACCTCATATGGTGGTTTATTTGGATGATATTGATATTCTGGATTTTTGCAACACCTTATAATATTCCCGGACAGCGGAAAAAGAGAATTACTCCCCTCGAATCTTTGAAGACGCGTTTTGCTTTAGGAGAAATAACAAAAGAGGAATATCTGGAACAAAAAGAGATATTGGCTGACGACTCTATCCAGATTAATACACAAAAATGAGCTGAGCGAAAATATTCCGGGCAAAATAGGATTGTGGGAACACTTGAAAGATCACAAATTGAACTTGCTAAGTAACTTTTACCCATAAAAAAATTACAATCATGACAGACATAACCATCAACATCAACACCGGTTCAGAAAATAGTGAGCCGAAGATTACAGCTACAACAGACAATGCTAAAACCGCTGTTCCAAGCGCAGAATTATCAGTAAAAGAGGAAACTCCGAAAGTAGCAGCAAAGGAAGAAATCACTGCGGACACCGAATCTCCAAAGGATGAATCTGTGAATAAAGAAGATCCGAAAAAAATGGACATTGCGGACGAGGAGCAAGCAAAAACCGAGGTTGAAAAATAGACTTTTGGGATAAGATATTTCAGAGTGAAGTATCTTATCTTAAAAAAGGGTTCAGAACAGAATGTAAATAGATAACATCCAAAACCATGGCAAAAATCACTATCAATATCAACACAGACGGCGATGAGCCAAAGGTTACCACTTCGACGGATAATACTGATGCCGACACCCCTAAAGTTGAGCCGTCAAAAGAAGAAACTCCGATAGAGCAACCGGAAGAAGAAATTCCGAAAGAGGAATCTCTGGATGAAGAAAAGAAAGAAGAAACTTCTCCGGCAAAAGAACCTAATCAGGATGAATCTTCAGAGAAAGATGACCCGAAGGAAATGGACATGAGCAAAGAGGAGCATGCCAAGATGGACCACAGTAAAATGGATCATTCTAAAATGGACATGACCAAAGAGGAGCATTCCAAAATGGATCATGATGCCATTCCCATGGGTATGGCAGGGCATGACCATCATAAAATGATGATAGCCGATTTTAAAAAGCGATTTTGGGTATGTTTAATTATTACCATTCCTATTCTTGTTTTCTCACCAATGATCCAAAATTTTGTTGGGTATAATTTCTTACTACCGGCAAATCCATACATCCTTCTGGCACTTTCATCCTTTGTTTATTTCTGGGGTGGTTGGCCTTTCCTTAAAGGTTTTTGGGGCGAAGTAAAAAAAGCATCGCCAGGAATGATGACATTGATTGCTATGGCCATTTCTGTAGCCTATTTCTACAGTGCAGCTACGGTATTTGGATTGCCAGGAGTTGACTTTTTCTGGGAATTAGGTACACTGATCGTCATAATGTTACTAGGGCATTGGATTGAAATGAAATCTGTACTTGGTGCTTCAAAAGCTTTGCAACTATTGGTAAGTATGATGCCGGCAGAAGCACATCGTGTAAAGGCAGACGGACAAGTGGAAGATGTAAAACTGAATGTGCTGGAGCAAAATGATGTGATTATGATTAAGCCGGGCGAAAAAGTTCCTGCTGATGGCATCATCATAGAAGGTAGCAGCTATCTGAACGAAGCTATGCTAACCGGCGAATCCAAACCTGTAAAAAAAGAGACTGAAAACAAAGTAATTGGCGGCTCCATCAACGGCAATGGTTCGCTTAAAGTAAAAGTAGAACATACAGGAAAAGACAGCTATCTAAATAAAGTAATCAAATTGGTCGAAGATGCGCAGAAGTCAAAATCCAAGATGCAGAATCTATCTGACAGGGCGGCTAAATGGCTAACCTACATTGCGCTTGGTCTTGGTTTTGGAACGTTAGCTGTTTGGTTGATATTAGGATTTCCATTTGTATTTGCACTAGAACGTATGGTTACGGTAATGGTAATAGCCTGTCCACACGCATTAGGCCTAGCAATTCCTTTAGTAGTCGCCATCTCAACAGCAGTATCTGCTCAGAATGGGCTTTTAATACGAAACCGTACTGCCTTTGAAGATTCACGAAAAATAACTGCGCTTTTATTTGACAAAACAGGAACACTTACCAAAGGAGATTTTGGTGTTACAAGAATAGTCTCAACTGATAAGCAATTTTCGGAAGATGAATTACTTAGGCTTACGGTAGGTTTGGAACAAAGCTCGGAACACCCCATTGCTGTCGGAATAGTTCGTAAAGCAAAAGAAAACAAAGTTACAATCCCTAAACCCGAAAACTTTAATGCCATAACCGGCAAAGGGGTAGAAGCAACTGTTGAGGGCAAGGATATTAAAGTGGTTAGTCCAGGATATCTTAAAGATAAAAAAATAGAAATACCTGCAGACGCATACAGCAGTGAAGCGGAAACAGTGGTGTTCATTTTAGCAGATGATAAATTAGCCGGGTACATTGCTTTAGCCGACGAGATAAGACCAGAAAGCGCCGAAGCCATAAAAGTGTTTAAAAAGAATGGCATAAAAGTATTGATGGCAACTGGGGATAATGATAAAGTGGCAAAAGCAGTCAGCGACAAATTAGGCCTAGATGGATATTTTGCAGAGGTACTACCGCATCAAAAAGTTGAAATAATAAAGGATTTACAAAGTAAAGGAGAATTTGTAGCCATGACTGGCGATGGTGTAAATGATGCACCTGCACTTGCACAATCAAATGTAGGCATAGCGATAGGGTCTGGTACAGATGTGGCCGCAGAAACAGCTGATATTATTTTGGTAAATAGTAATCCAAATGATATTGCCAAACTTATTCTTTTCGGTAAAGCCACGTACAATAAGATGATACAAAATTTAATTTGGGCAACTGCTTATAACGTAGTTGCAATACCATTAGCCGCAGGTGTTTTGTACAAGGCCGGCTTTGTTTTAGGGCCAGCAGTTGGTGCGGTATTTATGAGTTTGAGCACGATTATAGTAGCGGTTAATGCGCAACTGCTCAGAAAAAAAATAGGCAATAAATAGAACTTGGAAATTTTAAAAATACAATTCGTTGAAGTAGATAGTTCTGAAAAAATGTATCACCTGTATATGGGAGTATTGCAAAAAGATAAATAAACGTCATGAACAAAAAAACATTAGGCATAGATCCATTATATGGTTTTTTACATACGGAAGTAGAAGGTGTGGAGGCATTGGCAAAACTGGCTCTTGATATACGCTGGTCATGGAACCATGCAGCCGATGAAATATGGCAGCAACTAGACCCGTCTTTGTGGGAAATGACACGTAATCCCTGGATTATTTTACAAACGGTTTCAAAGGAACAATTGAAACAAAAATTAATGGATGCCGAATTTCGACAGAAGTTGGACAAATTGATACAGCAGAGTGAAGCGACTAAAGACTCAATCACTTGGTTTCAAGAAAATCATTCAGATACCCCTTTAAGCTGCGTTGCATATTTCTCCATGGAATATATGCTTACCGAAGGACTTCCTATCTATTCTGGCGGTTTAGGCAATGTGGCTGGCGATCAACTGAAAGCCGCCAATGATATGGGTGTGCCAATTGTTGCTGTAGGATTGTTATACCAACAGGGATACTTCCGGCAGGTAATTGGCAAAGATGGAAGCCAAGAAGAGTATTATCCTTATAATGATCCCGGTCAGTTACCTATTATGCCCCTTCGCAAACCTAATGGCGAATGGTTACGTTTGGAGATTTCATTCCCGGGGTATTCGGTCTGGCTGCGTACATGGGAAGTACAGATTGGCAATGTAAGGCTTTACCTTTTGGATAGCAACGATGTTGCTAACTTTCCTCCACACAGAGGCATTACCAGCGAATTGTATGGAGGCGGTCCCGAACTGCGACTGCAGCAGGAAATAATCTTGGGTATAGGTGGCTGGCGCTTACTCAGAGAACTGAATATAAAACCCGAAGTATGCCATCTCAACGAAGGCCATGCAGCATTTGCCATTTTGGAACGAACCAAAGATTTTATGAAGCTAACAGGTCTGCCATTTGAAACGGCTCTGAGTGTGACAAGAACGGGAAACCTTTTTACAACACATACCGCGGTACCTGCGGGATTTGACCGCTTCGAACCTAATCTGGTGGCACACTATTTATCTAATTATGCTTTAAATGATTTAGGTATTTCTATAGACGACCTACTGACTCTTGGACGAATAAATCCTTATGATAATTCAGAACCATTTAACATGGCTTACCTCGCTATACACGGCTCAGGGGCTATAAATGGGGTAAGTCGCTTGCATGGAATTAAAAGCAGGGAATTATTTCGTCCCCTTTTTCCCCGGTGGCCTGAAGAAGAAATACCTGTTGGTTATGTTACCAATGGAGTCCACATGCGTAGTTGGGATTCTAAGGCAGCAGATGATTTGTGGACGGAAGCCTGCGGCAAAGACCGTTGGATGGGGACTGGAGAAGGGCTTCACGAACACTTAAAAGATGTAACTGATGGAAGGCTTTGGGAGATGCGCACTGCCGCCAGAAAAGATTTTATTGATTTCATACGTAAGCGTTTACCAAATATTATAGAAGCATCGGGCGGTACTGTGGAAGAAGCGCAGGGGGCAAAGGAATTGTTTGACCCAAACACTTTTACTTTAGGATTTGCCAGACGGTTCGCTACTTATAAAAGGCCCAACTTATTATTGCATGACAAAGAAAGACTACTTCGTATTTTAACAAATCCGGCCAAGCCAGTTCAAATTGCATTAGCGGGTAAAGCACATCCGGAAGACATGGCTGGGCAGGCCCTTATACAAGAATGGGTAAATTTTAGCAGAATACCCGAAGCGCGATCACACGTTGTTTTTTTGAGTGATTATGATATGTTCTTAACCGAGCAAATGGTACAGGGTGTTGATGTTTGGCTGAATACCCCGAGGCGGCCATGGGAAGCTTCTGGTACAAGCGGGATGAAAGCGCTTGTAAACGGAGTAATAAATTTTTCAGAGTTAGACGGATGGTGGGATGAAGCCTATACCCCTGATGTAGGCTGGGCATTGGGAGATAGACAGGAACATGGAGATAGCCCCGAATGGGATGTACAAGAAGCGAACCAGCTGTATCATTTGCTGGAAAGTGAAATAGTCCCAGCATTTTATGAAAGAAATGAAAATGGAATTCCATTATTGTGGACGGCTAAAATGCGTAACAGCATGGCTAAGTTAACACCACAGTTTTCTACCAATCGCACATTAAAAGATTATACAGAGCAATATTATATCCCAGCAGCTAAAGCCTATAAAATCCGTTCTGCAACTAATGGAAAGGCGGGTTTGCAAATAATAAATCACAGACAAATACTAAGAGAAAATTGGGAGTGCATACATTTTGGAAACTTACAAGTTGACGAAGTGGAAATGGGATACCATTTCCAGGTGCAGGTATTTATGAAAGACGTTGCTCAAAAAGATGTGCTCGTTGAATTATATGCCAATGGGTTAGATAGTGCAAAACCTGAACGGGTAAAAATGGAAACGGCTTCTTCACAAAATAATAATGATGAATATTTATACCAGGCAACAGTGGAGACTGCAAGAAATAGAACTGATTTTACAGTAAGAATAATTCCGAATTACGAAGGCGTTTCGGTTCCACTTGAAGACAACTTGATACGCTGGCAACATTGATTTAAATACATTAGAAAAACAACACTTAAAAATGCAATCTTCAACAAATATAACAACCCTATTTCTCGACATTGGCGAAGTGCTGCTAACGAACGGATGGGGTCATGAATCGCGGCAGCTTGCTGCAGAAAAATTCAATCTCGACTATACGGATTTCAACACCAGGCATGCTATTGCATTCGAAACTTATGAAATAGGGAACCTTACTGTAGATGAGTATTTAGACATTGCTGTTTTTAATAAACCAAGGGATTTTTCAAAAGATGAATTCCGGCAATTTATGTTTGCGCAATCAAAGCCGTACCTTGAGATGATCGAATTGATGAAGAGGTTAAAAAAACAATACGGTTTAAAGATTATTGCGGTAAGCAATGAGGCGAGGGAATTAAATACCTATAGGATAGACGAATTTGGGCTGGCAGACTTTATCGATTTTTTTGTGTCCTCCACTTATGTACACATACGCAAGCCAGATAAAAACATTTTTAAACTAGCACTTGACATGGCTTATGTAAAGCCGGACGAAGTGCTTTATATAGATGACACGGAAGTATTTATAACCATTGCTAAAAGCATGGGCATAAACGGCATTTGGCACGTAAACTATGAAACAACCTGTAAAGAATTACATTCGTTAGGCTTTAAAACTACATTATGAAGGCGTTAAAAACATGCATTCTGGTAGTCAACGGCGGCTCGTCTAGCATCAAGTTTGCTGTGTACCAAAAGGATAAAAAATTAAAGAACATCCTTTCTGGGCAACTAAACAGAATCGGATTGAAGAATCCTGAATTTACTGTTACCAATAACCACACCCACGAAAAAAGTAAAATCAAAATAGAAGCGACAAATTTCAACGAAGCTACACGGGTCTTCATCAAATGGTTGAAAGGTCAAAAATTTTCTGAAGAAATCAGTTGTATCGGGCATCGCATAGTTCACGGCATGGAGCATTCCCGTCCAGAAATTATTGATGATGATTTATTGGAGGAACTGCATAAAATAATGGAGTATGATCCAGATCATCTTCCTGCGGAAATTGAAATGATAAAATTATTTAAAGAACAGTTTCCGCAATTGATACAGGTTGCCTGCTTCGATACCTCCTTTCACACAACCATGCCCAGGTACGCTAATACGTTTGCCATCCCAAAAAAATACTACGAGGAAGGAATTAAGCGATATGGATTCCACGGTCTTTCATACAGTTATTTATTGCATGAGTTGAGAAAGAAAAGTAAAACCGAAGCTAAGGGAAAAGTAATCCTTGCGCATTTGGGAAACGGAGCGAGCCTTGCTGCAGTAAAAAAAGGAAAGTGTATAGATACCAGCATGGGGTTTACACCTGCAGGAGGTATAGTTATGAGTACTAGAAGTGGTGATTTAGATCCTGGCATGGCGTGGTATTTAATGCGAAAGGGCCTCAATGCAGAGAAGTTTAACGACTTGATCAACCATCAATCTGGTTTACTTGGCATCTCGGGCTATAGTTCTGACATGGAGGATTTACTTCAACATCAAAAAGAGGACGAGGATGCGGCGTTAGCTATTGAAATATTCTGTTATCAAATAAAAAAATACATAGGCGCATACACCGCAACTTTGGGCGGGCTTGATATTTTGATTTTTTCTGGTGGTATTGGAGAGAATGCACCGGTAATACGGTCGCGTATCTGTAAAGGCTTTAATTATTTGGGAATCAAAATAGACGAAAGAAAAAATAAAAAGAATAAAACAATCATTTCTACAAAAAAAAGTAAAGTGAAGGTGTACGTACTACCTACTGATGAAGAAATAATGATTGCCCGAAATACAAAAGAACTTTACATAAATACTCAAGTCAAAACATCTTAAAAATTTTAAGTTATGGAAATACAAACTATTGAAAAAGACAAAGAACAGTTAACCCCCGAACTTTTAAAAAAAATAAATGCTTACTGGCGGGCTGCTAATTACCTCTCAGTGGGTCAGATTTATTTACACGAGAACCCGCTTTTGAGAGAACCTTTAAAACCCGAACATATTAAAAACATGTTGCTTGGGCATTGGGGCACTACGCCAGGACAAAACTTTATCTATGTCCATCTTAATAGGATTATAAAAAAGTATAATCTTGATATGATCTACGTTTCGGGTCCCGGCCATGGCGGTCCTGCTATCGTTGGGAATGTTTATTTGGAAGGCACTTATAGCGAAGTTTACCCGAATATAAGCCGAGATGAGGAAGGGCTAAAAAAGCTTTTTACGCAGTTTTCATTTCCTGGCGGAATACCAAGCCATGTTTCCCCCGAATGCCCTGGTTCCATCCATGAAGGTGGAGAACTTGGATATTCACTCAGTCATGCTTTTGGTGCTGCCTTTGACAATCCCGATTTAATCGTGTCTTGCGTAGTTGGCGATGGCGAAGCGGAAACGGGCCCGTTGGCAACAGCGTGGCATTCCAATAAATTTTTAAATCCAGTTACAGATGGCGTTGTATTGCCTATCCTTCATTTAAACGGCTATAAAATTGCCAATCCAACTATTCTGGCAAGAATTGGAGATGAGGAATTAGAACAACTTTTCTTGGGTTATGGATGGAAGCCTTATTTAATTGAGGGTGATGACCCGATGGAGATGCACCAAAAAATGGCAACTTTGTTGGATAAAGTAATCGGGGAAATAAAAGCCATTAAAGAAAACGCAGCTCAAGACAAAAATGCTGCTCGCCCAAAATGGCCTATGATTATTTTAAAATCACCAAAAGGATGGACGGGGCCAAAATTTGTGGATGGTAAAAAGATAGAAGGTAATTTTTTGGCGCATCAAGTTCCCATTAAAGATCCTGCAACAAACCCAGAACACTTAAAGCAATTAGACGATTGGCTGAGGAGTTACAAACCAGAAGAATTGTTTGATAAAAACGGTCGGCTAAATAGCGACCTTCAAGAATTGGCACCATCTGGAAAACACCGAATGGGAGATAATCCAAATGCCAATGGAGGGATTTTACTTGAAAATCTGCGTATGCCCGATTTTAAGGACTATGGAGTTGAAATGAATCGTGGCGAGATGGGATCGGGTGATACTTTGGTGCTGGGGAAATTTATTAGAGATATTATCAAGGCTAACGTCAACCAAAGAAATTTCCGGATTTTTGGACCAGATGAAACGCTCTCAAACAAATTAGACTACGTATTTGAAGCAACCAACCGTCAATGGGAAGCACCGGTAGTTGACACAGATGACTTTCTTAAAAAGGAAGGCCGAGTGATGGAAATGCTGAGCGAACACCAATGTGAAGGTTGGTTAGAAGGATATTTATTGACGGGTAGGCATGGACTTTTTAACTGCTATGAAGCCTTTATCCATATTATTGATAGCATGTTTAATCAGCATGCAAAATGGCTGAAAGTCACTTCCCATTTACCTTGGCGCAGGAAAATCGCTTCTCTAAACATTCTTTTAGCATCACACGTTTGGCGACAGGATCATAACGGCTTTACTCATCAAGACCCTGGTTTTCTTGACGTGGTAATGAATAAAAAAGCGTCTGTTGTACGGGTTTATCTTCCACCAGATGCCAACTGCCTTTTATCGGTAATGGATCATTGTTTCCGTAGCAGACAATACGTAAATGTTACGGTGGCGGGTAAACACCCTGCACCACAGTGGTTGAGTATGGAAGAAGCTGTAGTGCATTGCACAAAGGGTATTGGGATATGGACGTGGGCAAGTAACGACGCAGGTGTAGAACCAGATGTGGTAATGGCTTGTGCAGGAGATGTACCTACACTAGAAACATTGGCTGCTGTTTCTATTCTTCGAGAAAAATTACCCGAACTAAAGGTGCGGGTAGTAAACGTAGTTGATCTAATGAAACTACAACCAGAAACAGAACATCCGCACGGTTTAAATGATAAAGATTTCGACACGTTATTTACAAAAGACAAACCGGTAATCTTCGCCTTCCATGGTTATCCTTGGCTCATTCACAGACTAACTTATAAACGTACCAACCATATAAATTTTCATGTACGTGGTTACAAAGAAGAAGGGACTATAACGACACCCTTCGACATGACAGTTCTGAACGATATGGATCGGTATCATTTAGTAATGGACACGTTAGATCGTTTACCGCAATTGAAAAATAAAACAGCCTATTTAAAACAGGAGATGCAGGATAAATTGATAACACATAAAAACTACATCAGGAAAGAAGGCATGGATATGCCTGAAATAAGAGACTGGAGGTGGAAAAACTAACCTTATGGACAAACAAATATTAAAAGACACCGTTGTGCAACTCTTTGCTGGTAGCAAGGGGTTGCTTGCAATGGATGAAAGCACAAGTACCTGTAATAAACGTTTTGCATTCGAAGGCATTCCGCAAACAGTAGAGATGCGGCGCAAATACCGTGAACTGATTGTTACCACACCCGGCTTAAACGAAAGCATTGGTGGTGCGATCTTGTATGATGAAACTATTCGTCAGCAAACCGAAGACGGGATTCCCTTTACTACTGTGTTAACTAAGGCTGGAATTATTCCGGGAATTAAGGTTGACATGGGTGCGAAAATGATGGCTGGTTTTCCTGATGAAAAAGTGACAGAAGGATTGGACGGATTGAGGGAGCGATTACAAGAGTACAGAAAGTTGGGCGCAAGGTTTGCAAAATGGCGGGCTGTAATTTCCATAGGTTATGACACTCCAACTACAGGCTCTATCGAAGCGAATATTCATGCCCTAGCCAGATATGCTGCTTTATGCCAAGAGGCAGATATTGTCCCTATTGTAGAACCAGAAGTATTGATGAACGGTAGCCATAACTTGGAGCACTGCTATGCAATAACCGCACAGGTGTTGAAAACACTTTTTTATCAGTTTTCCGTTTACAAAATCTATTTGGAAGGTATGATATTGAAGCCTAATATGATCATTGCAGGAATAGAAAGCGTTGTGCAAAATAGCATTGATGAGGTAGCTGAAGCCACTGTAAATTGTTTGCTGGAATCAGTTCCGGCTGCAGTTCCTGCCATTGCATTTTTATCGGGCGGACAGTCGCCAGAAGATGCGACGGCACATTTGAATGCGATACATACAAAATTTAAAAATCGCTTACCATGGATAGTTAGCTTTTCTTTTGGAAGAGCCATTCAGCAACCAGCTTTGCATCTATGGAAAGGTGAGGAGGCGAATGTGGAAAATGCACAAAAATCATTATATATTAGGACTAAATGCGACTTAGCTGCAAGACGTGGAGAATATGATGCCTCTATGGAAAAGCAGTTAATTGAATAGCATTTTTTTTAATGTACAATTATAAATATGATCAATACAAAAGACAATAAGCTTTCCTTAATAGGTTCTATCTCTCTCGGTACAGGTGTAATGATCGGTGCTGGAATATTTGTTCTAATGGGGCAAATAGCCGAGTTGGTAGGCGATCTATTCCCAATTGCTTTTATTGCCGGTGCGGTTGTGGTAGGTTTCAGTTCGTACTCCTACGTAAAATTTTCTAATGCTTTCCCATCTTCGGGTGGTGTGGTAAAGTTCTTGAGTAAAGCCTATGGACCGGGAACAACCACAGGTGTTTTTTCTTTGTTGATGTATGTCTCCATGGTGGTTTCAGAAAGTTTGGTGGCTGGCACTTTTGGCGCCTACACGCTTAGGTTATTCCCAAATAATTTTGCCAGTTATGCATCTGTTCTCGGCATTATACTTTTGGTAACTGCCTACATCATAAATATTCTAGGAAATAAAGTTATTGGTGCAACGGGCACTTTCACGGCAATTATTAAGATAGGTGGGATTGCAGTACTCGCTGTAGCTGGTCTAATTGTATCTGGATTTGGAGATATTACAGGAAAATATATCCCTCAAAACACCGACGCATTGCCACAGGGATTTGCTTTTATGGCGGCATTGGCTTTGGCAATTCTTGCCTATAAAGGCTTCACAACAATTACAAACCAAGGTGGGGATATCGAAAATCCTCATAAAAATCTTGGGAAATCCATAATTTTTTCGATTCTTATCTGTACATTAATTTATGTAGCTCTGGCGCTTGCTGTTGCAGGAGGCCTAAGTATCCCAGAAATAATCAAAGCTAAAGACTATGCCTTGGCAGCAGCAGCAAAGCCTATTTTTGGAGTGTGGGGTTCTTGGATTACAATAGCATTGGCCATCATTGCAACTTTCTCAGGCGTTGTTGCCAGTGTCTTTTCAGCATCGCGCCTGTTGGGAATGTTAAGTAATATGAAGCAAATACCATCGCTAAAAAAGATGGGCAACATTAAAAACCCCGCCCTTATATTTACGGTGGCGCTCGCTATCTTACTTACCGTTTTGTTCGATTTAACAAGGATTGCTTCCATCGGAGCTATCTTTTACCTCATCATGGATATTGCTATCCATTGGGGACTTTTCCGTCATCTTAAAAAAGAAGTGGATTTCAACCCTATTATTCCGTTAGTTGCGATTGTGATGGATATTGCTGTGCTTGTTGCCTTCCTTTATTTAAAATACTTAAGCGATCCTTTGGTGCTTATTGTGGCAGCAATTGGACTAATTTTAATAATAATTGCGGAACGTCTTTTTATGATTTCGCATACAGACGACGAGGGGAATATGCCGATGGGAATGGAAAGTATGGGTAAAGGATAGGTAAATAGGACTAACTATCGAATAAAAACGTTAAAGCAACCACTCCTTTGAAGAAACCTAGTCAAATTTTGAACTGTAAATCGAATCCCCGCGCATTTCAATTTTCAATTTTATTTGGGAAATATCATTGACTTCTTTAAATAGGAAGAAGGCTTGGAAATTGTTTCTGCACATTGTCAAACACATTTATGTTTACGTCTAATCTGCGGATTTCCTTGAGGTAAAAGTGGGAAGTTTGAAAACGAGGAGTTTTCGTCACCTAAGAATAATTCAATTAGTACTTATATCTCGTGGGCTCTCCCCTGAGGTTGTTTAATAAATGAAGTTCTCTAGTTTTTTTTAATCTTATTTACAAGAAATTCGCTATCTCCTGTAAAACCAGAGTCGGAGATTTAGGTGGTTGTCGGATTCTCATCAAAAGATGGATTCTAATCAAAGATTACCGATATAAAGAAACATATTACTTATTTTTTCTTTTACATGAGAACAAAGCTGTCTCAAATATTTTCATTCAGCTTTGTTAAGGAAAAGGAATTTTCCGAAGGAACAACAGATTTCTCATTGCTAATTTATATGTAGGTTTTAATAATTTTTTTCTCCAAAAAAACGGATCATTTTCTTCCCTACAATTGAGAAGCCGATTATCGCTCCTGTTTAAATGTTTTTAAAAAAATAGGTTCTTGAATTAGATTTTGTTGTCATTCGAGAGGTTTCTAAGCTCTGAAAATTAAAATAAGTTCGGGAATCTGACAAAATCGGTAATTTTTTTTATATTAGAGGCGAAAGGAAAATGCGTTTTGTTTAGTTTTGTTGGTGTCCTGAATGGTGCCCTATAGACGAAAAAGATAAAATATATAGCTTGAGTGAGTTTAAGGTGAGTTTATTTCAATCCCGCCCTCTCCGCCAGTTTCGATATGAAAGTTAACTAAAAGCCTGCAATCATTCGATTACAGGCTTTTGTGTTTTTGTCAAAAATTCAGTTTATTTACGTTTTCCTACCAAAATTGTGAGTCATTCGGAGATTAAATCATATGTTTTACCTAACTCGATGAATAACATATCTACTACTACAAATGAGTGGAAAGTAAATGGTGAGGTAGCCGGAATAAAGGCTCGTGGAAATTTGACTTTAGATTTTGAGTGGAAAAACGGAAAAGTGGTTTCATATAAAGTTTATGGTCCTATATCGAAAAAAGTAAAAATCAGGATTAATGGTAAAATGATAGAGGTAAACAGTCAAAAAAGATAATATGATGTTATTCCGTACTATTAAATCTATATCAATTTTGTGTTTGCTGATAAGTACCTCAACTTCTGCCCAAAAAATGGCTTTTGGAAAAAATTCTTTTATCAATTATCAATCAAGCAAGGGCACTTTTGATGTTGTGGTAAACGGAAAACAGGTATTAAGAAACGGCTTTTCGGAAGTTCTTGTCAACAGTAAATTGATCAGTTCAAAAGATTATAAACATAGAAGTGTAGCCAAAAGACCGTTCGTAAATGAAACTGGAAATGGTGAACTTTATATTTTGACAACTGAAGGAAAAAATGGAATTTCACTTAAACAATCAATTTTTGCTTATGGAAATCATGAATTTTTCGTTATTGAAGTTGCCGTGAACGGACGAAAATTGAAAAGCAATAAAATGTTTCCGTTAAAAGGAGAATTGGTTGGAGTAGATAATTTTTTATCCTGTAGAAGTCTGTTTGTGCCATTTGATAATGATGCGTTTGTTAGTTATGAAGCAAATTTGTTGGCGCTCAATCGGGAGAACATCAGTGCGGAAACAACTTCAATTTATAACAATGAGAATCGAAAAGGTTTCGTTATCGGAACATTAGATCACGACATTTGGAAAACAGGTTTAAGAACTAAACTTGTACATCCAACCAGCTTAGAATTGGTTGTAGAATGTGGTTACACCAATTATGATATTACAAGAGACAAAATCGAACACGGCTACGTGGATGGTAGCTCTATTTCATCTTCAAAAATCCTTTTTGGCTATTTTAACGATTGGCGAATCGGTATGGAAACCTACGCCAAAACGATTCGAGCAAATGAAAAACCTATTGTCGCCGATTGGAGAGGACCAACACCTGTTGGGTGGAATAGTTGGGGCGTAATGCAAGAGCGGATTTCTTACGAAAAGGCGATTAAGGTAGTGGATTTTTTTGCGGATAACTTAAAGAGTTTTCGAATTGGAAATATCTGTTATATCGATTTAGATTCCTATTGGGATAATTTAATTAATGGTGATGATTACTCCGTGCTAACTAAATTTGCCGACTATTGTAAATCGAAAGGTCTAAAGCCGGGGATTTATTGGGCTCCTTTTACCGATTGGGGTTTCCAAAATGGCGCTGATCGAAAAGCACCTGGTAGCGAATTTACTTTTGGCGAAATGTGGACTAAGGTAAACCAAGGTTATCATGATTTTGATGGGGCAAGGGCGTTAGATCCTACGCATCCCGGCACCAAAAAAAGAATAGAATTTATCATTTCCAAGTTTAAAAAGAGTGGGTTCGAAATGATTAAAATAGATTTCTTAGGTCATGCGGCAGTAGAATCGACAAACTTTTACGATCCTAAAATTACCACTGGTATGCAAGCTTATCGCGTAGGGATGGAGTATTTGCTTAAATGTCTAGACAATAAAATGCTTGTCTATGCGGCTATTTCACCAAGCTTGGCTTCTGGCAGGTATGTACAAGTGAGAAGGATTGCCTGCGATGCTTTTAAAAGCATTAAAGATACCGAATACACACTTAATGGCGTAACAAATGGATGGTGGCAAACTTATCTTTACGACTATATTGATGCCGATCATGTAGTTCTGGCCGATGAGGGTGAACACGCAAATATTTCTAGAACATTATCGGCAATTGTTACAGGTACCTTATTTATTGGTGATGATTTTTCTCTTGATGGAAAGTGGAAGGGTGGTGCTAAAAAGCTGTTTGAGAATCAAGGTTTATTAGAAGTCATTTCAGATGGCAAGGCTTTTAGGCCGGTAGATGGAGATAATGGGAAGGGTGCGTCGGCGCAATATGTGAAGGAGTGTGGAAATATACGATATATTGCTTTGTTTAATTACGAAAATAAAGCAGTAACATCCGAAATAAATTTTTCTCGATTAGGTTTCGCAAAAGCAGATATCGCTTCTATGAGAGATTTAATCGAAAGCAAAATTATTAAGCCACAAGAGTACCATTCGATGGATTTAAAGCCATCGCAGGCCACGATGTTCAAAATCACCTTAAAATAATAATGGTAATATGACTGCAATAAAGATCAATATTTGATGCTGTATGTATCCTTATTTTCACACGTTTTCCTGCACAAAGACAAGATTACATTGTGAATAACGATCCTAAATATTTCCAGCATTTTCTCAAAAAGGCGAAGGAATATGTCGACAACATCCCGATTAACTGAACTTGATTAGCATAAACCTGTGAAACGAATGGGCAGAACGCAGTTATTAGACGCCAGATAAAAGAAAAGAATTTAACTATCTTGAGGCCCTTGGCTAGCGTTTTTTAATAATAAATAGAAGATTTAGATCGAGTAGAATGTCATCCGGTAAAGCCCTTATAAACTCAGAAAAATGATAAAAAAAATTAATGTTATTGTAGCGACGTATTGTATTTTAGTGCTGTCGGTTGCCTACGGACAGCAGCCAAATGTAAACGGAAAAGCTCATTACGATGTAGCTGCATTTTTGTATCCGGCCTATGCAAATGACGATCCAAGACTTCGTCCGTTTTGGCCCCAAGGCAACGGCGAATGGGAAACCGTTACGAGCATGCAGGAAAGGTTTCCAGGCCATTATTGGAACCGCAAGCCCACATGGGGGCCGGTTAATGAAGCAGATCCTGCTGTGATGAGCATGGAGATTAATCAGGCGACTAAGCACGGCATAAACGTTTTTATTTTCGATTGGTATTGGTACGATGGCAGGCCTTTTATGGAAACAACGCTGGACAACGGTTTTTTGAAAGCAGAAAACAAAGACAAGATGAAATTCTATTTGATGTGGGCCAACCATAACGTAGTAAACACTTGGGATACTCGGTTAAATAAATACCACGAAGACAATGTGATTTGGACAGGAAAAGTCGACCGAGACGAATTTGAGAAAATATGTAAACGGAATATTGAAAAATATTTCAAGCTTCCGCAGTATTATAAAATAAAAGGGAAACCTGTTTTTATGATATACGATGTTCCACAGTTAATAGAGGGCCTTGGAGGGGTTGAGAAAACAGCCCAAGCACTCAAGTGGTTCAAAGAAGAAACTAAGAAAGCAGGCTTTCCTGGCTTAGAGTTACAGTTAACCATGTGGTCGCAAAATGTTAATTATAGCGGGTTTGATGGAGAGAAAGGAAAAGCGCCTGAAAACGAATTCGTTAAGAAGCTGGGTTTCTCCAGTGCCACGCACTATCAGTTTGTGCACTTTACAGATGTAAACAGGGATTATCTGGATATTCTCGAAAGCGTTAAAAAGGAATGGGCACGAATAGATACTACATTCGATTTAACATACTATCCACATATTAGTGTAGGATGGGACAACAGTCCGCGTACCGGCCAAAGCGCAGTTATGAAGAATAATACCCCTGAAAATTTCGCCAAAGGTCTTAAGATGGCAAAGGATTACCTAGACGCCCATCCCAAGCAAGCGCCGCTCGTTACCATAAATAGTTGGAATGAATGGACAGAAACTAGCTACCTTCAGCCCGATAACGTTTACGGCTATGGATATTTAGATGCGGTAAAAAAAGTTTTTTTAAACCAGAAATAGCTTTGTATATTGAAGAATCCCTCAAGCAGGTTGTATCAGATTTCGCCAATTAATCTATACCGGTTCACGCAAAAGATTTTACCATTTTAACGATAGGGAATAGTTGTTGTTCTCCAGTAATCGTTTAGGCGTATTTTTATTCCGTCCTACCAGCCAGTTCGTCAGAATTGTAAGCCGATTGTTTTTCTAAAAGACAAAACTGACAAACCGGCTTATTTTAACTCAACAACTCATTTTGTATAAACTGCTTAAGCTGCAAGTAAATGAACTGAGCACTCGATACGTACTTTAATGCCAACTTCAAGTTAAAAAACATTTTTTGTTTTAGTAATGTTCTCTGATTCCATTGTAATAAAACCGTTTGTTATGAGCTTGGAAAAATATAACGAAAAAAGAGATTTTTCAAAGACTACAGAACCTAAGGCCGGCATCAGCAAGGATAAAAGTAAGTTGATGTTTGTTATTCAAAAACACGATGCTTCTCGTCTTCATTACGATTTCCGTTTGGAAATGGACGGAGTTTTAAAAAGCTGGGCAGTGCCGAAAGGTCCATCGTTAGATCCAAAGGTGAAGCATCTAGCCATGATGGTAGAAGATCATCCTTTTGATTACGGAAATTTTGAGGGGATTATTCCAAAGGGAGAATACGGTGGAGGGACGGTTATCGTTTGGGACCAAGGCTATTATGAAACAATCGAACCTATAAGAGGTAAAAGAGCACAGGAGAAATACCTGCTTTCCGAACTTGCGAAAGGATCAGTAAAGATGCGGTTGCACGGTGAGAAACTTAATGGGGAATTCGCTTTGGTAAAAACAAAGCACATGGGTGATAATGCTTGGCTTTTGATTAAGCACAATGACGATTTTGCCTCAAAAATAGACGTTACCAAACAGGATAAATCGATCTTGTCCGATCAGACAATCGATATGATGGCGAAGTTTAGCGAAAAAGTATGGAAATCTTGTCATGAACAAGAGGTTCTTAAAAAGGAGCTGAAAATCAAAAAATCTAAGAAAATTGAGCACGATCACCCCGATTTAAAAAAAAATGAAATAGCCAAAGATTCTTTAGAAATAGATGTTTTAACACTCCTGAAAAAAGCCCCAAAGAGAAGCATTCCGAAAGCAATTAAGCCGATGCTCGCAACCTTGGTAGATGATCCTTTTGATGATCCCGAGTGGCAATATGAAGTGAAGTGGGATGGCTATCGCGCAGTCGCATTTGTGAATGATGGTTTGGTAAATATACTTTCTCGAAACAATAAATCCTTTAATGATAAGTTTTATCCCATTCTGAAAATACTGGAATCATGGAAACTGAAAGCAGTTATAGATGGGGAGATATTGGTACTTGATGAGAAAGGAGTTTCAAATTTTTCGCAATTGCAGAACTGGAGAAGTGAGGCAGATGGAGAACTGGTATTTTATGTGTTCGACATCATTTGGTGTGACGGAAAGGATTTGACCGAACTAACGCTCGTAGAGCGCCAAGCGATTCTTAGAGAAGTTTTGCCAATTGGCGACGACCGAATTCGAATTTCCAAGATTTTTAATGCAAGCGGTGTCGATTTTTTCGACGCGGCCGAAAGAATGGGTCTGGAGGGAATTATGGCTAAAAGAAAATCTTCCACTTATCTTTTAAATGGCCGTTCAAAAGAATGGTTAAAAATTAAAGTAAAAAGAAGGCAGGAGGTGATTGTGGCCGGTTATACCCGTAATCAAGACACCTCGAAACTATTTAGTTCACTCATACTTGCCGTGTATGAAGATAAAGTCCTTACGTATGTCGGCAAAGTTGGCACTGGTTTTTCGGATGGCGATCAGAAGAAAATGATGGAACTCTTTAAGCCATTTATCTCAAACAAAACTCCGTTTAAGGCTGCGCCAGACATCAATAAACTTTCACGTTTTCAACATAAACAGCTTAATGCGCAGGCTACTTGGATGAAACCAGAACTGGTCTGCGAGGTCGGATTTACAGAAATTACCGCCGACGGAATTTTTCGCCATCCATCCTTTCAAGGGATGCGGGAAGATAAAAAAGCTTCGGAAGTGATTAGAGAAATAGCAAAAAATACCGAGGCCTTTGTAGCCGAAGTAGAGAAGGAGATTGAGGTTTCTAGCGAATTAAACAAGTCGAAGCAGGATAAAATAGACAAACATGCCGACGCAATACGGCCACCAAAAGTGACCATTCCTAAAACGTTGTTGAACCCGAAAGATGAAACACAGGTACGCAAAGTGAATGGAAAAGAGCTTAAATTCACCAATTTATCTAAGGTTTATTGGCCGGAAGATGGCGTAACAAAACGAGATTTATTTAATTATTACTATCAGGTGGCTGATTTTATATTGCCGTATCTTAAAGATCGGCCCCAATCTCTTAATCGGTTTCCCGGAGGCATTAATGGAAAAAGTTTCTATCAAAAAGATGTGAGGGGCAAAGCGCCAGAATGGGCTAAAACATTTCCATACACCACGAGTGAAGGAGAACCTAAAGAATATTTGGTCGGTGATGATGTGGCGACGCTCTTATGGATTGCATCTTTGGGCTGTATAGAAATCAACCCTTGGTTTTCTAGAGTTCAATCGCCAGAAAATCCAGATTATTGTGTGATAGACCTCGACCCCGACAAGCATCATTTTGATAAGGTGATAGAGGCTGCTTTAGTGGTGAAGAAAATATTGGATTCGATTGATGTGCCGAGTTTTCCAAAAACTTCTGGCTCTACAGGTATCCATATTTACATTCCGATGGGCGCAAAATACACGTATGATCAGACGCAGTTGTTCGCTAGAATAATTGTTGGAATTGTGCAGGAAGAAATTCCGGATTTTACCTCGTTGGAAAGAATGATTTCTGCTAGGAAAGGAAAGATGTATTTGGATTTTCTTCAAAATAGACCCGGAGCAACCATTGCTGGGCCATATTCGCTTAGACCTAAACCGGGCGCAGCAGTGTCAATGCCTCTTGAGTGGAGCGAAGTAAAACCTGGTTTGAAAATGAAAGACTTCACGATTTTTAATGCGATACAGCGACTGAAGAAAAAAGGAGATATTTTTAAGGGCGTTTTGGGCAAAGGTATTGATTTGGAAAGGTCAATTAAAAAAGCAAAAGAATTGTACGGGAAAAGATAGAAAATTGTTTCTTTACTTAAAAAGCGGTATCTTTTTTAAAAGGTTTCGCCCCAGTTAAGCAATCAGGTCATTATAAATTCGATCACTATAGCTATTCCCCATGTCTTCGAATCGTCCGGCGAAATGAAATACTTTTACAATAAAAATCTTAGTATACTCTTCTGGTGGCTAAAAAGTTACGCTTCAGTTAGTTTTGCTGCTAACATGCAAAAACAACTATTTATCCAAAACCTTTTTTTCGACAACGTTGTTAAATGCAGATTATATAAAGCATTTAGAAATTGAATAAATATTTCTGTAGCCGCTTGAAAAGATTAAATGAAAGGAATAAATAAACCAATAGGGTTTTAAAAACTTACTTCATGAAAAAAATAATATAATACCTATATACGATGGCAAATGAAAAAGTTCGGGTAAAATCGAGCGAGATAAAAGGACAAAAATTACCATATCCTGCAAAACAATCAGATATGGATCTGCAACCACAAAGCGATTTATCTGAATATAAAGCGGCTGGTAAATTAGCGGATAAAGTGGCAATTATAACTGGTGCCGACTCTGGTATTGGACGTGCAGTTGCTGTTGCATTTGCTAAAGAAGGTGCAGATGTGGCCATTGTTTATAATGTGAATGATGCTGACGCAGAAACGACCAAGAAGATGGTAGAGGAAGCAGGAAGAACTTGTTTGACAATCAAAGCTGACGTTAGAAATAAAGAGGCATGTTTTAATGCAGTAAAACAGACCGTTGACAGATATGGCAAACTTAATATTTTAGTTAACAATGCAGCCTATCAGCACGTAGAAGAAAAATTAGAAGACATTACAGAAGAAAATTTAAGGCGGACTTTTGAAACGAACATTTTTGCCTATTTCTTTATGGCGCAAGCTGCACTGCCCCATCTGCACAGTGGAGATGCAATTGTTAACAGCGGCAGTATAATTGGGATAACTGGGTTGCCAATTTTGGTAGATTACACAGCAACAAAAGGTGCAATAAATGCTTTTACAAAGTCACTTGCTTTACAACTGGGAAGTAAAAATATTCGGGTAAATTGTGTAATAATTGGTCCGGTTTGGACACCCAATATTCCCGGAACCATGCCGATTGAGGAGGTTGAAAATTTTGGTCATGAGGTTGCATTAGAACGACCTGGGCAGCCCGAAGAATTGGCGCCAGCATACGTATTGCTTGCTTCTAGTGATGGAAGCTTTATGACAGGAAGCTTGCTTCATGTGACTGGCGGTAGATTGTCCAGCTAATTTATATCAAGACATGCAAAATGAACATGCTGGAAATCGAGAGCAGGTAAAGCTATTATTAAACAGCGCGTTTTTAACTGCATCAACTCGAAATGTATTGGAAAATAGATTTGAGCGTGTGGTTAAAAATTCGTTTTTCGATATTGAATCGTATACTCTTTTATCTGTTATTTGCGATCTTTTAATGAATCAAGATCCAACAGATAGAATGGTAGATATTGCTTCATTTATCGATGAACGCCTTAAAAATAATGATTGTGATGGTTGGCGTTACGACAGCATGCCGAAAGATGATGTGGTGTACAGACTAGGCTTAAAAGGCATCGAAGAAGCCTCCCTAATAAGGTTTGATAAACACTTTATTCTATTGGCACAGCAACAACAAATTGATCTTTTGAGCGATCTCCAAAATGGTGAATTGGAAGGTGAAATATGGAAAAAAATAAACCCTAAACTATTTTTTGAAGATTTACTTGCAGAGACAGCAGCGATTTTTTTTAGTCACCCAGAGATTCAAATAAGCATAAATTATGTTGGCATGGCCGATGCAAAAGGTTGGACGAAGCTTAAACTTAATCAAACAGAAAACCTAGAGAATGATTGAGAAATAAAAAGTCAGTAGTTATAAGCAATGTTTAAGATAACCGATGGAGCTAGGGTGCAAATTTACGAATTTATCAAAAATTAATGCAAAAATATTCGACTAAAGAGCTCGTAGATGCGGTAATTATTGGAACGGGCGCTGGAGGAGCACCTATTATTGCCCGACTTGCGCAGGCGGGTTTAAAGGTTGTGGCTTTAGAAGCAGGAAAATTTTGGAACCCCAAAGTAGATTTTGCAACCGACGAAATTGAGCAACGAAAGATAATTTGGAATTATGAAAGATTATCCGCAGGCGACGACGCGCTACCGTTTGGCAGGAATAACTCTGGCATTGGTGTTGGTGGCTCGACACTTGCCTACACGGCCTACACTCCAAGGCCACATCCTGATGATTTTACGATTCAAACAGATTTTGGCGTTGGGAAAGATTGGCCGATCAGTTATGATGATTTGGAGCCGTATTTTGATGAATTAGAATTATTTTTAGGAATTTCTGGACCAACACCCTATCCGTGGGGTCCGAAAAGAAATGCCGGCTATCCACTTCCAGCAAACGCCATAAATGGTGCCGCTCAGTTGATGGAAATAGGTTGCGATGAACTAAATATTAACACCTCTGTAGCGGCAAATGCAATTTTATCCCGGCCCTATAAACAAGAACACGTGGGTGAGAGAAATGCCTGTATCAATAGAGGTTTTTGCGAAGCGGGTTGCAGCACCGGTGCAAAAGCGAGTACAGATGTAACTTTTATCCCTAAAGCCATTCATTTCGGAGCGGAAATTAGAACTGAATGCTTTGTGACTAAATTGAGAACAGAAGATGTCGGCGCCATAAGGGCAGTAGTTTATACTGTAAATGGAGTTGAGGAAACGCAACTGTGCAAAAATGTTTTTTTGTGTGCAGGCGCTATAGAAACACCTCGATTACTTTTAATGAATAATTTAGCGAACAGCAGCGGACAAGTTGGTAAAAACTTCATGGCAAATGTTGGTGTCCAATTGTGGGGAGAATTTCCTGATTTGGTTCATCCTTACAAAGGTATTCCTGCAAGTTTAATCTCCGAAGATTTACGTAGGCCAAAGGATGCGGATTTTGCAAGTGGCTACTTATTACAATCAATCGGGGTAATGCCAATAACCTACGCTTCGCAATTAACTAGGGCAACAGGTGTTTGGGGGAAAAAACTTCGCGAAAGAATGGCTGCTTACAACCATGTAGCCGGAATCAATATTCACGGCGAATGTCTACCAAGTGAGCATAATTTTCTGGAACTTTCTGATGAGCAAGACCAACTTGGTTTGCAAAAACCACGGATTTATTTTTCTAACGGCGAAAACGAAAAACGCATGGCGGCTCATGGAGAAAAGTATATGGAGAAAATTTGGAAAATAGCAGGGGCTAAAAACACATTTAAGGTTGCCCGAAACGCACATACCATTGGTACTTGTAGAATGGGAGCTGATTCTGCAAACGCTGTAGTGAATGCGAAAGGAAAATCTTTCGATGTGCCGAATCTGTACATCTCCGACAATTCAATTTTTCCAAGCTCGCTAACTGTAAATCCGACGCTCACGATTATGGCTGTGGCGCTGCATATCGCCGATAATTTTTTGAAAGAACATTCCACATCAGGTAATAAATAAAACATGGCAGCGGAAAGTTTTCTAAAATTTGTAAATAAAAAATATGGTACCGCAACCCATAATGGAGATCAATATGGAGGCGCGAGAGGTAAAGATGGGAGCGGTCTGCCGCAAAACAATACTGGGAATTTTATGTTTGCTACAGGTATAGAATGTTCCTATCCTACCATCGATCATGGAAAAACAAGAAGAGACTTATTGGCAGAATGTGACCATTACGCACGCTGGAGGGAAGATCTTGGCCTTGTTAAAGATCTAGGGATTAAAGTTTTAAGATACGGTTTGCCTTATTATGCGATACACATCGGAAAAAATAAGTTCGATTGGAGTTTTGCAGATAAGGTGATGAATGAAATTAAGCGGTTGGAAATTACCCCAATTTTAGATTTAATGCATTTTGGAGTTCCTGATTGGATCGGCAATTTTCAGAATCCTGAGTTACCCATTCACTTTGCCAATTATGCCAGCAATGTGGCCAAAAGATATCCTTGGGTAAAATTCTACACCCCTGTAAATGAAATCTACGTAACGGCAAAAATGAGTGCAAAAGATGGGATTTGGAATGAACAATTAAAATCCGATCGAGCATTTGTAACTGCCCTTAAAAACATTACCGCCGCGAGTATTTTAGCCACACATCAAATCGCAAGTCAGAGGCCAGATTGTGTTATTGTGCAAAGTGAATCTGCTGAGTACATTCACGAAGCTTATTTGGAAAAATCTCCAGAGATTGCAATTACAAATAAAGTTAGATTCTTGGCACTTGATCTGCTCTATGCGCACCCACCGGATGCAGATGTTTATATTTATCTCCATGAAAATGGAATGACAAGAAAAGAATATGAATGGTTTATGACCGGAGAACCACCAGGTTATCAGGTAACGGGCAATGACTATTATGGAAGGAATGAAACGATTAAGCTGAGCAATGGCGAAAGCATTACTGCGCCTGATGTTTGGGGATGGTATTTGATTACTCGAGAATATTATAATCGTTATAAAAAGCCGGTTATGCATACCGAGACTAACACTTTTAATTCAAAAGAAGCGCCCGCCTGGCTATGGAAACAGTGGCTCAACATCTTAAGGATGAGAGAAGACGGTATTCCTGTATTGGGTTTTACCTGGTATAGTTTAATTGATCAAGTGGATTGGGACATTGGTTTGGCTAAAAAAGTAGGCACCATAAATGAATGTGGTTTATACAATATGGACAGAAAACCACACCCCGTAGCGCATGCCTATAAAATGCTTTTAGAAGAGTTTGGACAGATTACCATTGTGCCTTATGGCGAAATGCTCGAAATTACAGACAGACCGGCGCGATTGAAAGTGGAAGTTTAAATTCCTGTTACCATTTTAACGAAATCAATAAAAACAATTAATGGCTATTTTGAGTACACATAATTTAAGCGAAGAGTTCCCCGTTTTGGTTTTTCTCCATTATTTTGGCGGCTCTGATCAGAGCTGGCAATGGATAATAAATGAGCTTGAAGGGGAATTTCGATGCGTTGCCTTAAATTTCCCCGGGTTTGGAAATTGTGGAGCCTTAAAATTACCATCCATTAAAGGATTTGCCGCCCACATTATAAACGAATTAAAGTCCTTAGACATTAACAATTATGTAGTTGTTGGTCATTCTATGGGCGCAAAAATTGCCGTGCAAATGGCTGTTGATGATAAGTTAGGTAATATTGCTCAGCTCATTTTAATTGCGCCCTCGCCACCTGGAGTTGAACCGATTGAGGAAGCAGAAAAAAATCGGATACTCCATCACCCAAACAGGTTAGAAGCCAAAAAGACAATAGAAAATATTACCAGAAAGTGCCTGAGCGAAGTACCGTATAAGTTGGCTTTGGATAACAATATAACTGCAGACAATACGACTTGGCGTTGGTGGATTCTGGAAGGAATGAACGATTCTATTGAAGATGCGGCAAAAACTTTGAAGCTTCCGATAGCAATTATCAACTCGCAAGATGATCCAGTAGTCACTCCAAAACTTGTAAAAAAAAGCTTACTAAATGTTTGGCCAGAAGCTAAATTAATTACCACCTCAAGTTTGGGTCATTTAATGCCGCTCGAAAACCCAGGATGGATTGCGGATCAAATTAGAATTCTAATGTCTCAAAAGATAAATTAACTGGAGGATTTGGGAAATCAAATTAAATGCTCTTTGTTGTGCTCCTAATAGGTTAATTGGCAATTTGTTTTCCGATTTATTAATTTCAAATTGTTCTACTGCAAATTTGCGTTTCATTAACTAAATAAGCATTTCTGCGCCTATCATCTTATCTCAAATCCCAACGCTCTAGCCCAGAAAGAGATGATTTAGATGTACACTGGTAGAATTGCTGCAACCGAATACTAATATTAGCCTTGTTAAACAATCTAAATCTGGTTGGCGACCACCACAAGTTTCCTAACAATACATTAAGAACTAATAATGATCGTTAGATTGATATTGCGCACTTCCAATGTCTGGCAGATAAATGGGCAAAATAAATAATCCTAAAAATTAAAAGTAGAAACCTGTCGAGTTGCGTTTTAAACGATCGATGTCTGCTAATAATATAATATCTTAGCAGTCTATAATCTATTGTGAAGATTTTTTTCCATGTTTTTTGCCTGGTTATTTTAAATCCATTACTATTGTATCCAAGTGATTACTGAAGACAATATTTCTTCCAACTTTTTTAGCGAAGAGCGAAAAATCAGGTAAATCAACTGTTCTTTTAGCAGGCGATGCATCGTTGTATAAACATTTACATGGAAGAAAGTTACTTGATATTATCAAACCTACTATTATGCAAACATTAATCCCATGTTTGTTAGAATAAGCAAAAAATAAATTGAGATTGATGAGGTTAACCAGAAAGAATTTAAAAAACATAGACGCACAGAATGTATCCTTGCCAAGTGCAAATATTTTCGAATTGCCAGAGAAGGTATTGCAATTTGGAACAGGAGTTTTGTTACGTGCGCTGCCGGATTATTTTATCGACAAGGCCAATCAACAAGGCGTTTTTAACGGCAGAGTAGTAGTGGTGAAGTCTACAGATTATGGATCTACGCGTGCCTTTGATGATCAGGATTCATTGTATACGTTATGCATAAAAGGGATTGAGAACGGTGAAACCAAGGAACAAAATGTAGTTTGCTCCGCAATTAGTAGGGTGCTTACGGCAAATAAGGAATGGGAAGAAATTCTCGATGTAGCCGCAAGTGCGCATCTCGAAATTATCATTAGCAACACCACAGAAGTAGGGATTCAATTGGTGGAGGATGATGTTAATGCACATCCACCAATATCGTTTCCTGGGAAATTGCTGGCTGTTTTATTTCATCGCTATACTAAATTTGAAGGCGCTGCCGATAAAGGATTGGTCATTGTCCCGACAGAATTGATTGTAGATAATGGAGCCAAGCTAAAGGACATTGTGCTTAAGCTGGCGAATAAAAATAGTTTATCGAATGCTTTTATTAAATGGGTAAATGAGCACAATTATTTTTGCAATTCACTGGTAGACTGTATCGTACCTGGTAGGCCAGATGAGGAGCTGATGAAGTCTGCAGAAAGAGACTTTGGATATGAAGATGATTTGCTTATCGTATCCGAAGTTTATCGGCTTTGGGCAATTTCTGGCGACGAAAAAATAAAGCAAGTACTTTCTTTCGCTTTTGCGGATAAAGGAGTAGTTGTTACGCCCGACATTAATCTGTACCGAGAGCTCAAACTCAGACTGCTAAACGCCACGCATACCCTTACCTGCGGCTTGGCTTATTTAGCCGGTTTTAAAACGGTTAAGTCTGCTATGGACGATACAGCTATGGAGCGCTATATATCTAATTTAATGTGTTCGGAAATTGCTTCTGCCATTCCATATAAAGTGCAAAAGAATGTAACAGATGAGTTTGCATGCAATGTGTTAGATCGATTTAGAAACCCCCATATACAACATCTGTGGCTAGGTATTACATCAAATTACAGCTCAAAAATTAAGATGAGAGTAATACCAGTGTTGTTAAATTACGTGAAAGAATTTAATACATTTCCACCCTTAATGGCTATAGGTTTTGCGGCATATATTCGTTTTATGAAACCTGCAAAAATCGTTGACAATCAATATTTTGGCGCTCACCAGCAAGGTAGCTATTTAATAAATGATACCGAGGCAAAGCATTTGGCAGCGTTCTATGAAAATAACGAAGGTTTGGTGCTGATAGAAAAAATGTTGAGTGATCGCTCTCTTTGGGACGAAGATCTTTCTAAAATTCCCGGTTTTAGCAAAGCGATTAATGATTTTCTAGTGGCCATGGACAATGAAAAATCAATCGAAAAACTTTTAACAGACGAATTGGCAAAATAAGCTCCTAAAAATAGAGTTGTCTAAAATTAGCAACAAAATATTGGCAACTAAGTGGATTCTTCATTAAATAAAATAAAAAACCAATCAACTAAAAACCTTATTTTTTGACTGGTTTGATGTGTGTTTAAATTTCTTTGCTTTTTAGAAATGATACGCAAATACAACAATCACTCAATCAAAACAACAAACAAATCTTGATTTTTAAATTAAAAAAAAACCGATGAAAGACGGAGCAGTAATCCCTGAAAATTTTTTATTATACAGCCAAAAAGCGAAAATTCTTTACCATGATTATGCTAAAGATATGCCGATTATAGATTACCACAATCATCTGCCTCCGCAAGAAATTGCTGAAAATAAAAGCTTTGAAAATATTACTCAAATTTGGCTCAAAGGCGATCATTACAAATGGCGGGCAATGCGCACTTTAGGTGTAGACGAACGTTATATAACAGGTGATGCTTCTGACGAAGAAAAGTTTTTAGCTTGGGCGAAAGTGGTTCCAGAAACGATTCGCAACCCGCTTTTCCACTGGACACACATGGAATTGAAAAATCCGTTTGGCATCAATTCTTTTTTAAACGAATCATCTGCCAAAAAAATATATCGGGAATCCAACGAGCTGCTTGCTGAGAAAAATTTTTCTACCCAAGGTTTACTAAAGCATTTTAATGTGAAAATGGTTGGAACAACTGATGATCCAACTGACAATCTTTCGCACCATAAAAACTTGTTGGCACAGGGTTTTGAAATTAAGGTAAAGCCATCTTTCAGGCCTGATAAATCTTTAATGATTCAAGATGCACAAGCTTATCGAGCCTACACACAAAAACTTTCGGCCGCATCTAACATAAACATCACTGATTTAGATTCTCTCTTAGAAGCTTTAAAAGACCGCGTAGATTTTTTTGCGGCCCATGGAGCCACCATTTCAGATCATGGCTTAAATACCATTCCTTCCAAAATACAGCTCTCAAAAGCTCAAAAAGTAGAAGTATCGAAAGTTTTAAGTGGAGAATCCGATCAGTATTCAGATCCAGAAGCATTTGCAGGATATGTGTTGAGCGAACTGAGCAAAATGTATTACGAAAAAGGTTGGGTCCAACAGTTTCATTTAGGAGCAATAAGAAATAACAATTATGGGATGATGCGAAAATTGGGGCCTGATACCGGGTATGATTCTATAGGAGATTATAAGCAAGCGCAGAGCTTATCTAATTTTCTCGGAAACCTGAGCTTAGACGACCAGCTTGCAAAAACCATTATCTATAACTTAAACTCAGCAGACAACGATGTTTTTGCCGCAATGATCGGTAATTTTGCTGATGGAAAAACGAAAGGTAAAGTGCAATTTGGTGCTGGTTGGTGGTTTTTAGATCAGAAAGATGGGATGGAAAAACAATTGAATTCGTTGTCGAATATGGGTATACTGAGCACTTTTATCGGAATGCTTACCGATTCGAGAAGTTTTCTTTCTTACTCAAGACATGAATATTTTCGCAGGGTACTTTGTAACCTACTCGGTACCGAAATGGATAACGGCCAAATTCCGGATGATGAAAAATGGATTGGAAAAATTGTTCAGGACATCTGCTTTAACAATGCTAACGATTATTTTGAATTGTAATAATCATAAGAAGTTCGCATATAGATTTTGGCTTAACCTCTTTTAATTGCTGGATGAAGACATAAAGTTTATATTCCACGCGATTGGCACAAGTCGACTAATTATATTTCCAAATATCACATTGTTTTTACCGAGGCAAAGCAATAACTGTTAATGATTTAGCAGCTGGAAATAAAAAAAATCGTTTATCCCTATGTAGACATGAACTGACTACCTAAATTTATTTTAAACCTGTATAAATCAATAAATTGAGGGTATTTTAATCTTAGTACTATAATCTTGCCTATCTGTAGATGCACGATTTGTGCGGTCGCAATCATTTTTTCTAAACAATATAAAAAATTTGTGGTTTCTAACGTTAGTGTTCAAATGGTCTGTCTACTTAAACTTTTTCGAGACTTAGGATTGCCGCTCTACAACTTTAAACCTTATGTCTCAAGAAAAAGCAAGTTTTCAGGCTATTCAAACCTTTGCCAGACGCCAACATTTTTGGCTCCTTTTAAAATTCAAATGGCTAAATCTAAGTCGTAAAGAAGCGCTAATTTTGCTAACCACGTGCATTGCGCTAACTCAAACTTTATTACACCTTGTTACCGTAAATGCATATGGATTTCATGAAGACGAATTGCTCTACATGGTATTAGGCGATCATCTTGCTTGGGGTTATAAAGAAACAGGGCCACTAATAGCAGTTATAGGCAACGTCTCAGAATGGCTTTTCGGAAATTCTTTAATTGCAATGCGGATACTGCCCGCAATATGTGCTGGTGCAATTGTTCACTTAACAGGAATTATAACCATTAGATTGGGAGGGAAGTATTTCGCGGTAATAATTGCCTGCACAGCAATTGCATTCTCGCCTGCGTTTCTTGCATCTGGCGCATTGTTTATTCCGCAGGTTTTTGATGAGCTCTTTTGGTTGCTTACCACTTACTTTTTGGTTTGCTGGATTCAAAAGCGAAACGACACCTATCTTTATGAACTTGGCGTGGTAGTAGGATTTGGTATTTTGTTAAAATACACTTTGCTACTTTACGTGGCGGGTATTTTAATAGGAATAGCTTTTACACCTCGCCTGCGCATACTTTTTCAAAAAAAAGCTTTTTATCTGTCCATAGTCATTGCATTCATCATCTTATTGCCTCATTTGATTTGGCAAATAGAGAATGGTTTTCCTGCATTGGTCCATTATCACGAATTAAAGGAAACACAGCTTAATTATCTATATCGATTAGATTTTTTGGTGCAGCAACTATCGGTAAATGGCTCTGCACTATTTATCTGGTTAATGGGACTATTCTATCTCTTTTATTCTAAAAAGCTAAAAGCATATAGGTTTTTCGCTATTTCTTTTCTCATTGTGATGGCTGTACTAGCGTTGCTTAAAGGGAAGCCATATTATGGATTTGGCGCTTATCCTCCATTATTTGTTGCGGGTGCAATATATTTTGAAAAACTATTAAATGTGGCCATTACAGTTAAAAAACAAATGCTTTTGCTTGGTCTGGTTCTGCCTAACCTTCTACTTTCTATTATCGTTCTGCCGATGTTGCCCATAGAAACTGCGGCACAAGTTTTTGGATGGGCAAATACCCATTTTGGCATTAGTTTTCCGGTAAAATGGGAAGACCAGAAGATTCATGCCATCAATCAGAATTATGCCGATATGATTGGTTGGGACGAACTTGCGCAAAAAACTTCTGCGCTTTATATGTCACTTTCTCCTGCAGAACGTAAAACAACAATAGTTTATACAGAAAACTATGGCATAGCATCGGCGCTAGATTACTATAAGGATCGTTTTCCGATGCCTAAAATAGTGTCTTTAAATGGAAGTTTTGCCGTTTGGGCCCCAAGCACTATAAACGGTAAATCGATCATTTTTTGTGGTCGGGATAGATTAACTTCCGCGCACTTAAATCGCAATAAGCTGGATACTTTATCGATTGCCAATCGGTTTTCAACATTATATGGCACGCCTATTTATATGTTGAAAAAAAGTAGCCTAACTGTTTATGGAAATTACTACAACGAGATGCGCCGTTTTAGAAGAAGTACGTATTAACTTAACATTTTTAGGATTTATAACTTAAAAATCACTACTGTTCACCAAGTCGTTTTAAGGAAAGCTACTTTTAATTGTGACTATTTTATTTTGCTCTATAAGCATAAAAGAAATGAGTTTTCAAATTAGACTCAATTAACACCTCATTTAACAATGGAGTTTTAGCCGTGGAAACAAGTAACAAACAGATAACAGTTGGAAAGGTTAGTGATCATTTAGCGAATGAAAGAACTTTTTTAGCTTGGATTCGCACAAGTATTGGCATAATGGGTTTTGGTTTTGTGGTGGTTAAATTTTCGCTTTTCGTAAAGCAAATTTCTGCAGCGTTGGGTGCAAAGCCTACAATTCCTCAAACTGGTTATTCTCATGTCATCGGCATTATGTTGGTGGCACTTGGAGGAATAACCATAGGGGCAGCTTATGTCAGATACATCAACACCAAAAAACAATTGAACAATGGCATTTATTACCATTCCACCACATTTGTAAAGATAGTTACCATTTTAATAGTAATGGTTTGCGTGTGTCTGTTGTGGTATTTGCTCAAAACTACATAACTAAAGCATTTAGTGAATACCGCATATGTTTTTTGAAATGAAGTATAAATTTGGGTAAGCGGCTATTCGGCGCCTCAACAATTCAATCCGCTAACTTTATACTTGATCGGAACATCTAACGTATCTAAAATTTTCATTAGAATAGATTTTTTATTCATAAAAAATCAAGCCATATTTAAAGTTAACATTACATGTTGATGGAGATTCTTATTTAGATTGTACGTAAAACTTCTTATCACTTAAATTTTTTGAAATGCCTACTCGTTATATGGGTTGGCGTGTGCATAATCTACCGCCGAAACTTTATAATCGGTTGGCGCGAAACTTTGAGCAGTACTTAATGCCATCCCCAACTCAAAACGAGCAGGATAAGGTGTTTCCAATAAACTACCCGTCGGACTATAAGGATAAGTTTCTAAATAAGATTGCACTTTACTCGGACTGATTCGCCTATTTATGTACGCCCTATTCATCTGGCTTGGTTCTTTTAAACCAGCTGCCCCTAAAAGTTCTACAGCACTAGCAACCGTTTGGTTATGAAAATTCTTTACGCGTACTTTTTTATCTTCTACCACCAAACCCTTCATTAAACTCGGGTCTTGAGTAGCTACACCAGTTGGACAAGTGTTTCTATTGCATTCCAACGCTTGTATGCAACCCAAGGCAAACATCATTCCTCGCGCTGCATTGCACATATCTGCACCCAAAGCAATATTTTTTACAATATCAAAACCAGTGGCTACTTTGCCGGCAGCAATAATTTTAATGTGTTTCTTTAAATCAAATCCATTCAATACATCATACACAAAAGCAAGTGCTTCTCTTAAAGGCATACCCACAGAGTTAGAAAACTCTTGCGGTGCAGCTCCTGTACCACCTTCTCCACCATCTACAGTAATGTAATCTGGGTAGATATTTGTTTCTATCATCGCTTTGCAAATTGCGTAGAATTCACTTTTACGACCAACACACAATTTAAAACCAACAGGTTTGCCTCCAGAAAGTGTCCGAAGTTTTTGTAAAAATTCCATCATGCCAATTGGTGTGCTAAACGCAGAGTGGGAGGGTGGAGACAAGACATCTTTGCCAACTGGAACCAATCGAATACGTGCAATTTCTGGCGTCACTTTTTGCGCTGGCAACATTCCCCCGTGGCCAGGTTTTGCGCCTTGAGAAAGTTTAATTTCAATCATTTTTACCTGCTCGGTTTTGGCCCGTTCGGCAAAAGCATCAAAGTTGAAAGTTCCATCTGGATTTCTGCAGCCAAAATAACCCGTACCAATTTGCCAAATTAAATCGCCACCTAGCTTTAGGTGGTAATCACTAAGTCCGCCTTCTCCTGTATTATGAGCAAAGTTGCCGAGTTTGGCACCTCCATTCAAGGCTAAAATTGCATTCTGACTAAGTGATCCAAAACTCATGGCAGAAATATTATAAATGCTTGATAAATAAGGTTTTGTGCAATTGGGCCCACCAACCAACACGCGAGGATCTAGATTTAGGTCGTTATGAGAAATAGCAGCTATGCTGTGGCTTAACCACTCATAGCCATTTTCATACACACTCAACTGCGTGCCAAAAGGAATCGTGTCGTTTTCTTTTTTTGCCCTTTGGTAAATCAAAGAACGGTTTAATCTGCTATAGGGAGTTCCATTTGTATCACTTTCTATAAAATATTGATATATTTTTGGCCTCAGCTCCTCCATAAAATACCTCAATCTGCCAAATACCGGATAGTTTCTTACAATACTGTGTTTAGGTTGGTAGAGATCGTAAATGCCTAATAAAACAAACGGACCCGTAAAAACAGCAACCCACCATAAATATGGATTGTATAAGCCCAACATAATGGTTAGAGCCACTAAAAATGCTGCTATTGCTACAAATGCTTTTCTCATAAAATTATCAATTAAACAATCTACAAATATTGGAAATTTAAAATCAAATGTGGGTTTCATTATCAATTATGACATATTTAGGCTTGTAAAAAATTTTAAAGGAGTATTTATTGACCCTTATGATCCACCTTATCTCATTCTCAATCTCTTTTCTATTTTGTTTCTGAATCTATGTTTATCGACGCTAAATTTTCAACGCCCAGTCGTTGCTCTTTTTTCCTTGCTCCTTGCTCATTGATCAAATCTCAACCTCAACCTTAATCTCATTCTCAATCTCTTTTTCATTTTGTTTCTGAATCTATGTTTATCGACGGTAAATTCTCAACGCTCAGTCATTGTTCCTTGCTCCTTACTCATTGATCAAATCTCAACCTCAACCTTAATCTCATTCTCAATCTCGTCCATATTCTTTTTATTTGGGCGTTCCCCTCCGCCAAGCTCTTACCCAATGCTCGGGGCGGGCTATCCATTTCAATCTTTTTAGGCTCGTTCCTCGCAAAAAAGGATTTTCATTTCTATCCCTAACGCGGGTTAGTAATCAGTACTCAGCGTTCAGTGCTCAGTGCTCAGAAATACAGTCTCTAACCTTTGACTTCTGCTCTTTGCGTGAGGGGTAGAAGCGAAAAGCCCACAGCGAAGTGCAACGTAGCGAGGACTTGTAGCGGATTGACTCGTCCTAAAAAAAGTTTACATTTTAATTTATTAATCCTGCAATAGGTTTACAGTTTATTTTTAGTCCTGCAACTGGTTTACAATGGTAGGTATTTTCCGATAATAATTCTTCCATAGTCTTTCTGTTTTTATTGCTGTTTTAGAGTGATGTACCTGGTTTGGGGTTAAGTTTCCTATGCT